>JBARBA010000329.1:0-3128 GCA_049792555.1 Anaerolineales bacterium | reverse complement strand
CGCTGTTCGCGATTTATCTCCGACCAGGCCGGTAACTGAAAAGGATTCGTCGTGTTCACAATACTACCTAACTACTCTGTCGAATCGTCAGCATAACAAATGCCAAGCAGGGGGGGCGGGTTGCCAGAGAACTGCCGAAAGTCGGGCAACCCTGTCGCCTCCGGTACTAAGATGAGTAAACGCCGGCCTGCCCACTATTGCTTGGAGCGGTAACGTTGTCGTGAAATGCCCGTGTTCGCGCCGGCGCGCTACTACGCGGCAGCCTTCGCCCTTGCTTCGCAGCGGGCGAAGGCTGGTGCCGGTGGTGAGACTCGAACTCACACGACTTTTTACTGTCCCAGGATTTTAAGTCCTGTGCGTCTGCCATTTCGCCACACCGGCAATCGTTTAAAACAAACTACTTATGACGCAATACCCATTCATTTCTTGACTGTGCTAAGGCATTTGCTAAGGTGCCAGAATATGCAAGCCAGTGCTAAGCTCCGCAACTCGGCTTCCCACCGTTACCATAGAGTGCTCGATTCTCGCAAGCGCCGCGTGCGCGGGCTCTGGCAACGCAACGGCCGCTTCTTCGCCAACCTTAGCATCGCCGACGACCTGGGCCGGAAGACCCCCAAATGGGTCCCCTTGGACGGCGCCACGCTCACGGAAGTCATCGCCGACTACCGCAAGCTGCTGGTGGAGCGCCAGGACGACCGGCTGCGCCCGCTTGGTCTGACGCCCACACTGGCAGATTATCTCAACATTCCATTTCTCGAAGCCGAAAACAGCCGGCAGCGGCTTGGCTCGGATGCTCCAGCGCCGGATGCCTCTGGCCACCTGAATCAGACCTCGACGCGAACCGATGAGAATGAGCGGCACTCCTACGCCAATCAACTTTTAGCGTCCGGCAAGCGCCAAAGCAGCATCCAGAAGGAGTGTACCTACCTGCGGCGTTGGGCCAAGGACATCGGCCACATGCGTCTCAACAAACTTCGCCCCTTCCATCTCAACCAGGTCCTGACCAAACTGGCTCAGGAAGGCTATAGTGGACGCACGGTAAACCTCTTCCTGATTACGATCCGTTCCGCGCTCAAATCAGCGCTTCGTGACGGTTACATTAAGCCGCCCCTACCCTTTGAGGGCTTGGAATGGCAACGTGTGGATACCAAGTCGCGTCGGCTGGTCACGGCCCAGGATATCGACAAACTGTGTGACGTGGCGTTACAGGCGTCCAAGAACGGCCGTCAATTCGTCGATTACCTTCGGTTTCTGCAATACAGCGGGGCGCGGCGCAGCGAAGCCTTGGAGGTTCGCTGGCAAGACGCTGACTTTGACCGCGGGATCCTCACCATCGGCGCTGAGGGTAACTCCAAGAACCGGGAACCGCGGACAGTCAATTTCAACTCATCGCTGGAAGCCCATCTGCGTGATATGGCCAGGCGCCGGCAACCTGACTCACGATGGCTCTTTCCTTCGCCGCAGCGTGGTGACAATGACACGCCGACCCGGACTTTCATGGAAGCACTGCGCTTGACTCGCAATGCCAGTGGGGTGGTCTGCAAGAAATGTGGCAAGTCTATAGTGGGGGTTAAGGTCGTGCGATGCGCACATTGCCGCTCGAAACGCTTGGAACAGCAATCGCGGCTGCTACCAGCAGAGCTGCGGCGAATTGGTTTCCACGATCTCCGACACCATTTTGCCAGTTACGCGGTGATGAGCGGGATTGATTTCATGACCATTGCCCGATGGTTGGGCCACAAGGACGGCGGCATCCTGATCGGCAAAGTGTATGGCCACCTGGCCGACGACCATCGCAAGGCGCAAGCCGCCCGGATGAACTTCGGGCCGGCTGTTGTCCCACTTCAAAGTCCGGCGACCAATCCCAGTTTCATCGGTGGCGCAAACCAAGTACCAGGTTAAAAACCCCATTTATGCGGCGCAGAGTTAGAGGGCCCAAGAAACCGCGACCTGCTCGTGAAGAGTGGGACTTTCGACCACGCGGGATTACTGATTGGTATGACGATCGCAAATACGGCCACTACGACTTCTTGGATGAAAATGAGGTTTTCTTTTGCCTTTGCTACGAAATCGACCGTCATGGTCCCGACGCCCCATCAATAGTTGCTGATATCTCGACTTTGCCCGTTGGCATCGGCTTCATCAGTGCGGTGCCTTCTTCGTCACCCGCGCCAGGCAAAACTTCCGCTGCGCCCGCCGTTACTCCCAGCCGGTGGATAAAACCACCGGCTTGCGCTTCGACCAGACCGTCGTGATGACCGGCCTGAAGGCCCAACACGATTATCCCGACCCGCTGCGGCGCATCGGTTATCGCGATCCCGAAACGGGCAAGACGCTCGTCTTCCTGACCAACAACTTCACCGGGCCGGCGCTGACCATCACTCAACTGTATCGGGGCCGCTGGCAGATCGAACTCTTCTTCAAATGGATCAAGCAACATCTCCGCATCAAAGCCTTTTTCGGCACGTCGCCCAACGCGGTGCGCACCCAAGTCTGGAGCGCCATCGCCGTTTACCTGCTCGTCGCGATTTTGAAAAAACGTCTGCATCTCGATGCCAGCCTCTACACAATTTTACAGATTTTGAGCCTCACGCTTTTTGAGAAAATGCCCATTTCACAGGCTCTTGCTCAACTCCCACCACCATCCCAGCTAACCGACAATCATAATCATCAATGTTTACTGGGTTTTTAAGCGGGACAGCAGTGGTGGATTATTAACTTTCTCAATCGCACGTTCGTATTCTTTTTTTAGCAACTCGAACAATGGCAACCAAGGCCGAGCGTAAGTTACATAGGTTTATCATGGCAGGCATTTTCAAAAAAGAACCGTCGCGGCTATTGCGTAAGATGGGCGTGACCCCAACCATTTCGGACGCTAACTGAATTATTCAACGCGCGATTCTCACAGCTTGGCGCAAAGCCACAGGTTTTGTAATCTTCCATCCGCAAGCGCCAACGAATTCCTTTGTTTTGTGCAAGTATGGCTTTTGATAGAAAATCCTGGATATGAGCTGGGTCACTATCATTTGGTCCATGATCGCATCAGCGTGCCTCACGCTGGCGGCGATTTATTTTCTGGTCTGGTGCCAGCGGCGCACGGTGTGGGCCGGCCTGCTCTTTTCCCTCAC
>JBARBA010000328.1:0-2233 GCA_049792555.1 Anaerolineales bacterium | reverse complement strand
TTATTGGCCCGGCAGTCGCGGATGCGGCGAGGACATGAGTCGGTTTAGCGATCTGCGCCGCAGCCCAGGCGGGGTTATTTTGATTCCCTGCCGAACTGTTAAATGCGGAAGCCATCGAGGGCGCGGCCCAGATGGCTGAGACCAAAACAACCAGGCACATTATCGCCAACAAAATCATCATAAAAGGGATGCGCGGCTTGTCGGCAGGTTTTGATTCCGGGTCTGGGGCTGGAGCGGGCGCGGGACGCAGGACCGGCGCGGCTTTAGGCGGCGGCGCGTTTTTGAGTCGTTCCACTGCCCAGTGCATCCCCTGGCGCACGCGTTCGCTCTGCGGGTTGATTTGCAGCGCTTTTTCCATGAATACAACGCTGGCGCGCGGAGAAGCCAAAGCCGCCATCATCAACCACACGTCTTCAAGCTCAGGCGCGAGACGAGCCGCCTGCTCCGCATATTGGCGCGCAAGACGTTTATCGCCCGCTTTGCGCGCCTGTTGGGCTTGTCCAAGATATTTATAAGCATCGGTCTGGTTAGGATTCATCGTTTCACTCTAAGGCGCTGCTGTGGGGGCGATATTTTCGTTGTTGATAAAACATAAGATGCCGTTTTCTACACCGGTGGCAACAACGTCCGTTTTTTCGGTCAGAAATTTGTAATCAAGGTTCAGGAAACCCGTTTCGATGATGGCAGCAGAAGTGCCGGGGCTGATTTCGTTGAAAGCATGATAGAACGACATATCGTTGGTAACGCTGTCGTGCAGCGGCAGGCCGGTAGTTCGCTGGTAACGGTCCCGCAAGCAAGCCGCCAGGCGATTAGCCAGGTTATTATCACGTGCGCTCATTGCAGCAGCAACCTTGAAACCCGTGGCCTGGTCATTAATATAATCGCAAGAGTCGTTGTGGATGGAAACGAGCACAGCCGCCTGGTAATCGGTCAGGCGCGGGTCGAATTCTTTCAAAAGGTCGGTATCATAGCCCAGCGCGCTGAGTTTCTGCTGAACCAGCGTGGCAATTTTAAGATTCACCTCCTGTTCGGTGGTGCCGTTGGCGCAGACTGCCCCTGAGTCGTTCCCCCAATGTCCCGAAACGATACCGATCTTGATCTTCGGGCGCGGCGTGACCGGCGCATCGACGTTATCAGGCTGGGGGGTAAGCAAAACCGCCATTTGGTCGCGCAGGCTGGTCGAAAACAGGGCAGGCGTGAAGGCGGTAAAAAACGTTGCCACGAGCGCGGCAGCCACAAGCGTTTTGGATAACACGTGAGCAGAGCGGCGGTTGCCGCGCTGCGCAGGCTCGGAGGGGACAGGTTTCGATGGCGTTTCTATCATGGTTATGTCCTATAGTACCTTAAAAGACCGGCAAAGTGCAAGCATTTTGGAGTTGAAAGACTGGGGAAATCCGTCCATCGTGTGTTTATGATGGTCTATGGCTTTCTTGCTCGAAACAATACAACTTTTATCTTGACGCCACCCTATGCCGGAAGTATGATGAAGAAAATAAATTTCAAGGAGAATGATTATGCCCGTTGAAGCTGATTTGCTGCGCCAGGCCATGCGCTTCTGGGTGACGGGAGTTACAGTCGTCACTGCCGTGCATCAGGGAGTCCAGCATGGAATGACCGTTAGTTCGTTCACGTCTGTATCGTTAACTCCCCCGCAGGTGCTGATCTCGCTCGCCCAGAGCGCGCGCACCCACAGTCTGGTGTCACGTTCACGTTCTTTCGGCGTCAGTATTCTTTCGGTCAACCAGCAGGATATTGCCGATCGTTTTGCCGGACGCGCAACCGAAGAAGCGGATCGACTGGCCGGGCTGGAAACTTTTACCCTGGTCACCGGAACGCCGATGATCGCCGGCGGCCTGATGCATTTGGACTGCCGCGTACTGACGACGCTTGGCGCGGGTGCGAATACGATTTTTATCGGCGAGGTGGTGGCAGCCCAATGCGCTGAAAATGGGGACCCACTGGTGTATTTCAACCGGGGGTACAAGAAACTGGTTTAGAAAATTCATAAGGAGTGGATGCCATGAGCGAACATCTGAGCGATGATGAAAAAAAGACGCTCCTGCGCCTGGCCCGCGAAGCGCTCGAACGGGGCGTACACAGACAGCCTTTGCCGCGTCTCGATCAAGCCAGCCTGACGCCTGTCTTGCGCGCCACGGGAGCTTCCTTCGTCACCCTGACCGAATACGGCCAACTGCGCGGCTGCATCGGCACACTGGAGCCGTACCAACCCCTG
>JBARBA010000327.1:0-15022 GCA_049792555.1 Anaerolineales bacterium | reverse complement strand
GATCTGGCCCGTCGCTTTGCAAAAGAATTGCACTTGAAACCGGGGCCGGAAAGTTGTATAGTGAAGCGACGAACCATCCCAAATAAGAAAACAGGAGAAATGGAAAATGAAAAGAGCATTCCGATACGCAATTGTTTTGACCCTGGTGTTACCGGTCTTGCTGGCATGTAACATGTCGGCAGCACAGCCGACACCCATCAGATTAATCCCGCATACAGACACGCCCGCGCCCTTGCCCGGCGATACCGATACCCCCGGCCCGGTCGCCGTTGCCACCGGCGCGCCTGAATCCACGTCAACGCTTGGGCCAGTCTCCACCCCCGTCGCGCTGCCGGACGAACTTAACAATATCTTCTCAGGCGTGTCGGTTGAATACCAGGACAACTTTGACGGCGCTGCGGACGCGCTGCCGTCGGGCTGGATTTGCAGCGAGCCGTCTGCCGCCTGGGTGACAAGCGACAACCAGTTCGAGATCAAATCCGCAAGCCAGGTGAACGGGACCGGGATGACCGTCTATTTTTCGAGAGCGCAAATCACCCCCAATACGGGCGTGTATTTCACCTTCCAATATAGCGGCGTGGTGCAAAACTTCACACTTGGCGTGAATGCAGTGGGAAGCAACGGGCAAATCGCCGCGAAGGGGCAAAAAGATTTTTATTCGGTCACGCTGGAAATGTCGGACAAGGTGCTTACTGCGCACACCGTTCAGAAAACCGTATCGACGAAGGGGCCTTTCAGGGGAGACCTGAAACTCCAGGAAGGTGCCTGGTACAACATCGCGCTGGGGCTGGACGGGGACAAGAATTTCATCATCAAGCTCTGGTCGCCAACGGATCCGCGCAAACAGTTGTTTTATACGTACAAGTCAAAAGAATTCCCCACCACCTACTATTTCATCGGCTGGGTCTCTGCCAAGCGCAGCCTTTTGATCGACAATTTTACGATCTTCAAGTTTGATGAGATTTTGGAAAAATAAAGGTCAAAAGAGAACGCGGATCTTCGCGGATGGGACAGATTTTCGCGGGTAAACCCAAAAAGAATCTGCGTAAATCCGCCTAACCCGCGCCATCCGCGTTCTATTCCTCCCTGGATGCCAAAGGGCCGGAAATAAGCAGGCGCGCAATCGCCCGGTCGACTTTGCCCATCGGGTAATCCCCCAATGCATCCAACGGAATCCATTGTACGGACGCATCGTCCGCTTTTTGGATTAACGCGCAGCCCCAGGCTGACTCCGTCAGCGTGAAGTGGGTGTAGGCGTGGCGGAACTCTCCCAGACGCGCCAGCGGACTCACCCTCAGCCGGTATCCCGTTTCGATGGCGGCGACCAACGCTTCGGGGGAGTCTGCGTCCACTTCGGCGGACGGGAATTCCCACAAGCCGCCGAGCAGCCCTTTTGCGGGGCGCTGACTCAGCAGCGCGCGTCCATCCTCAATCATCACTGCCGCCGCTTTGAGCTTGTGCGGCACGGCAGGCTTGGGTTTGAGTACCGGGCGCTGTTCCTGCACACCCAGCGCGCGCGCCCGGCACAGTTCGGCCAGCGGACAGAGCAAACACAAAGGGTTCCTGGGCAGGCAGATGGTTGCGCCGAGGTCCATCAGGGCCTGGTTGTAATCCCCGGCGCGGCCCTCCCTGGCACCACCCGCCAGGGCAGGTGTCGGCAGGCAGCTTTGGGCCAGCGCCCACAAGGTTTGCTCCCCGGCGAGGCTATCAGCCGGCTGCGAAACGTCGAAAACGCGCGCAAAGACGCGCCGCAGGTTGCCGTCCAGCGTAGCGACATTCTGGTTGAAGGCAATCGAAGCAATCGCGGCAGCCGTGTAACGCCCAACGCCGGGCAGCCGCCGCAGTTGCGCCGCATCGCGCGGGATTTGGCCGCCGAACTCGTCGACGACCATTTTGGCGGCCCGGTGCAGGTTGCGCGCGCGGCTGTAATAACCCAGCCCTTCCCAGGCCGAAAGGACGCTTTGCTGCGAGGCCTCGGCCAGCGCCGCGACGGACGGGAAAAGCGCCAGCCAGCGCTCGTAGTAGGGGATGACCGTTTCGACGCGCGTTTGCTGGAGCATGATCTCGGAAACCCACACCGCGTACGGATCGACCTGCCCGCCCGGAAGCGCGCGCCAGGGCAGGCGACGGGCGTGCCTGCCATACCAATCGAGGATGAGGGTTGCGAAATCGGTCATTGGCTTGAAGGTTTAGGGCTTAAATCAGTCCGCAGATTTCGCAGATTTTCGCAGATATTTGATTTATCTGCGCCAATCGGCGAAATCTGCGGATAAAGGCTTACCAAAATTAAAACTGGAAGCCCGTTCTGGCGGGGACGATTTTATAGGAATAGTTTTTGACAAACGTGAACAACTGGTCGCGCAGGCGGATCCAATCCGGCGAATTGACCACACGCTGGGCTTCGGGCAGGTCGGCAGCCAGCAAGACCACCTGGATCTGCGGGTATTCGCCGTAAATCGTGGCCCAGGCTTCAGTGGGTTCCAGCCCCATACGCTGGATGCCGGGAATCCATTCGCCGATGACGAACTCGAAATATTCCTGGTCGTGTTCCGGGGCAATATCCCAGCTCATCAGGAGTTTGACGGTCATAGCGCCTCCAGGGACGGTTCCACGGCGCTAACTGCCCGCCACTTCCAGCACGATCACCTTGGTTTCATCAGGCAGCGATGAGCGGGTGATCTTGATGGACGGCAACGTTTCATGCACAGTCAAACCCATTTCCTTTAGGAATTTTTCGAGCGAATCGAGCGCCACTTTGGAGGCCGCATGGGCATAGTGCATGGGGATGACGATGTTCGGCTCCAACATACTGATGACTTCGGCCGCTTTGGCGGCATTCAGGCCGCCCCCGCCGCCCACCGGGACGAGCGCCACATGCACCGAGCCGAGCGCTTCCACTTCGGCCTGGGTGGGAAGCTGGCGCAGGTCGCCAAGATGGGCCACGTTCAGCCCGTCGTAGTCGAATACGTAGAGGGTATTGCGCGGCAATTCGGCAGCTTTTTTGCTGTTGCTGTCCGTCTGGACGCCGGTGATAAACACACCGCCAATTTCATATTCGCCCGGGCTTTGAATTTCATGCGCTGTGCCTTTCACGGCGCTGGTGAAGTTGTGCCCCGGCGTGTTATGGCTGGATGTGACAATATCTGCGCGAAGTTTCAGCGGCTGGTAGCCAACCACCTCGCTGTCAAATGGATCCGTCACGACGGTTGCCATGGAGCGTTCGGTGAGTCGAAAACAGGAGTGCCCGTACCAAGTAATTTCCATAGATGTTCAATCTCCGCCGTAATTATACCCGTAGAAAAGGCGAAAACAGGGAGTAGAGAAAAGAGAGTAGAGAATAGGAAAACCTGACCTGGCACATATCCGCTCCTATCCGCTTGTCCGCTTAGAATCCGCTGAAGAAAGCTCGGCGGTGGTCAGGAGACCACCGCCGAACAGGGATTGCAAGAAAACCCCAATCGACAGACCGTAGCCGGGCAGGACAGGTCAACGAGCATTATAATTCCCGACCACATTTCATCCAACAAAGGAAAGCATGTCCACCAATCGTAAAATCATCATCTATCTCGAAGCGCTGCTGGCCGTCGTGATCTGGGGCGGGAATTTTATCGCCACCAAGGAGGCCCTGCTCGAAGTCTCGCCCGCCACACTGGTCTGGCTGCGTTTTGGCATCGGCGTGCTCGTCCTGGGCGTGGTCGTCGTTGCGCGCAAGCAATTCGCCCTGCCGCCCCGCCGCGAGCTGGCTTACTTCGCCCTGCTGGGCTTCCTGGGCGTCACCTTTCACCAGTGGCTGCAAGCCACCGGCCTGATCACCGCCCCCGCCACCAACACCGCCTGGATCGTCGCCACCATCCCGGTCTTCACGGCTTTGCTGGGCTGGCTGGCGCTCAAGGAAAAGCTCGGCCTCCTGCGCGTCGGCGGCATGGTCCTGGCGGCGGCAGGCGTCATTTTGATCGTTAGCAAAGGCGACCTGGGTTCGCTTTTTTCAGGCGCTTTCGGCTTTGGCGAATCTCTGATCCTGATCAGCGCCGTCAACTGGGCCGTGTTCTCGGTGCTCTCGCGGCGCGGGCTGAACGCGCACCCGGCCACGCGCATGATGTTCTACATCATGCTCTTCGGCTGGCTGTTTGCCAACATCTGGCTCTTCGGCTTTGGCCCCGGCCTGGGTGAAATTCCGCGCTTGAGCATCAACGGCTGGGACGCCATCCTGATATTGGGCGTGCTCGGATCGGGCGTCGCTTACGTGGCCTGGTACGACGCGCTGCAAGCCCTGCCCGCCTCGCAGTTGGCAGCCTTCATCAACATCGAACCGCTGGTCACAACCGTCATGGCGGCCTTTATGTTGGGCGAAAGCATTACAGTGTTCTCGGTCATCGGCGCGGCGTTGGTACTCCTGGGAGTCTATTTGGTCAACCGGCCCACATGATGTTAAATCCGCGCACTACTCCCGGAGCAAGTGTGACGCCGACGGAAAATGGCTGGCGGCTGGAAATCCCGGCCGGCCCGGCGGGGACGTATCGACTGGCGCAACTGGACAATTACCGCAGCCGCTTCCCGTTAAGTGCTCCCGCCACCCTCAGCCTGCGTTGCCGCGTCTCGGACTTCCACCTGCCCGGAACGTGGGGATTCGGCTTTTGGAATGACCCGTTTACGGTCTCGCTCGGCCTGCAAGGGACGGCCCGGCGTCTGCCGGTTTTGCCGAACGCGGCCTGGTTTTTCCACGCATCCGAAGAAAACCACATCTCGCTCCAAAACCACCTGCCCGGCAACGGATTCCTGGCGCAGTGCTTTTCTTCGCCCAAAATCCCGTCGCTGCTGCTGGCCCCGGCGCTGTTGGCATTGCCCTTCATGTTCTCGAAAAGGCTTGCTACGTGGATACGCGCAATCGCAGGGAAAATCATCCGCGAAGACGCCAAACGACTGGAACCGGACGTAACCCAATGGCACGAGTATAGACTCAAGTGGAGTCCTGGCCGCGTGGAATTCAGCCTGGACGGCGCTCCCCTCTTCGAAACAGAGACCAGCCCCAGGGGGCCGCTCGGCCTGGTGGTCTGGATCGACAACCAGTTTGCGGCCTTCACCCCGAATGGAAAAATCCAGGCCGGGACGCAGGAAAATCCTGTCCCGGCCTGGATGGAGATTGCCAATTTGGAAATGAGAAGCGGAACGACCCAGCTAAAAGCCCCCGCCGGTTAATGCCAGACCAAAAATTTCCATACCAGCCAGATTTGCAGCAGGTGGAAAGTGTTGTCGATGATGACCATCGACCAGGGGGCATACGGGCCGGTGGCAAAATGGTCCTGCCCCATCAGGCGCATCCAGTTGCGCACCATGGATGTGCGGTCTTGAAGAAAATGAAAAGCCAGCAGGATCAAAAACGGGAGCCAGCCCCAACCGGCAAACAGCACGACGCAGGCGGCCCAGACAGCGCTGTGGACCAGGCATGGAAATGAGTGCTTTTTCTTGTTTTCGGCCATCCAATCGGTCTGGAAGACATAGTCGCCGACCAGATGGCCGAGAAAGGCGAGGAATAAAGGGTCCAAAGGTTTCTCCGTGTTTGGGGCAGGTTGTCGGATAATTTATTCTAACCAGTTCGCGGGGGTAAAGATTGCAATTCCCGTATCATCTCAATATTTCGAGGAGATTGTTGCAGTACATGTGAGCGCAAATGGGCGATAAGTTCGTAGTAGCGACTTCAGTCGCTTTTTGGCCGGGTGAGCGACTAAAGTCGCTACTACAAGCTACACCCATCTGCAAGCGCGAGAAAATTTTCAGGGGAGTAACCATTTTACAGGGAGGATCGATCTGTCGAAGCATAAGACGCTTGGGGTGGGAAAGGATGCGGCTGGGCGCAGTTGAAGGGGGGAACCGGCCAGGGACTGGCGACCAAGCCAAAGAGCCGCGAGAGTCTGAATTGCCCCCGGTCGTTTTTCCGCATAAGTCAGCGTTTCTCACGCATTGCGAAAAACAAGTAGGTTTCTCCGTTGATCGTGACGCTTTTTGCCGAGGCAACCAGGTTGACTACCTGCCCGTTTTTGGCGATCAGGCCAATTTCCATATCTTCGAAACCTTCGTTGTGGGTCTTTCGCAGCAGGGTGGAACGCTGTTCGGCAGATTGCCAGATTTTGATGGCCGGTTTTTCGATGATTTCGGGGCGGGTGTAGCCCATGGTGCCCAGGAAATGGTCGTTTACCGCCACCACTTCACCATTGGCCAGCATGGTCATGAGCATGAGTTTGCGGCGGACGGTGGCCGAGGTCAAGTCGAGTTCACGCGCGCCTATGGGGCTGGATATCAGGCGCAAGATAAATACGCGGCCCAACTGGCGGCGGCCATAATCGAGCAGCGGAGAAATGCGCAGTTCGAAGCGGCGCGTGTCGTTTTCGGCAAACTGCGCCGAAATCTGTGTGTTCGCTTCCATCGTATCGCGGAATTCTTCCACCAGATCGGGCCAGCGCGCCAGCATGGTTTGCGCGTTGGCGCCAATGGCGTCCTTTTCGGAAATCCCGGAATAATCGACGAAGGCCGGGTTGACATAGACGACGCGGCCTGCCCGGTCGAGCACCATAACGCCATCCTGAAGCCCTTCGAGCACCACTTCACCGGCAACCGGCAGCAAATCGAACAAACCGAGGCGGAAGAGGCCCCAGGCGTAAAACACACCTGAAACCATCATGGCAAAGGGAGTGGGGTCAAGTTTGAGAAATGGAGTAAGCCCAAAAATGTAAAGAACATTTGCCACGAGGGCGAAGCTGGCGCCGAGTATCATCATGGCTGCCTGGCTTTCGAAGGCAGCCGGGCCTTTGAGCGCCTGGCGCACCAACAGGAATGAGCCTATCAGAAAAAATATATAGCAATACCCGGCATGTACCCAGAAACCCCAATTGCGCGCGTAGTCCGCGCCGGTCCAGATGATGTGGTGATAATCATTTGTCCATATCAGCAGGATGATGACGGCTGGAAGGATCGCCAGGAGGAGGAGGTTGCGCCGCGTCAGCAGGCTTGTCATGCGGCTGTATTCGAGCGAAAATATCAGCCAGGCCAACGGCGCCAAGACGACGCCAATGTAATAGCATTTTTGCCAGATAATTTTGGCCTGCGGGTCTGGCGTAAGAATTTCCAGCATGTAAAAAAACGTCCATTCGATGACGCACAGCATTAACCAGATAAACGCCCTGACGCCGGGAATGTGGCGGCGGCCAAAGGCGGTGATAATGACGACGATGGAAACGATGATTGAAATGATGAGGGGGATGGCAACGGGCGTATACTGAAACATGAGGGCGCATCCAAATAAAGCAAATGTGAAGGAATTTTAATGGGTTGAAGAAATTATACCCGTCTCGGTCACAAATGCGCAACGCAATGTTGCGCTTTTTTTGTGCCCTGCAGGCATTATTAACGGGTTTTACATGTGTGCTTTACAGGGGAGGCGGGACGCCTGCGCGACTCTGGCAGTCATGCATTCTGGTCTTCGGGAGAGTTTCCCACATCCCACCACTTTGAAAGATGCGCCTGGGGCCGCAGGTGCTCATCGGCGTAATGGGAGACGTCGTTGAAGAGCATGAGCCGGGCGCGGACGGGGTCTTTGAAATCGAGGATGTTCAGGCAGGCGGGGGCCTGGTCGAGCCGGTCGCGGTAGCCGCGCGCGTCGAAGCCGAGCAGGCTGCTGATGATCAGGCGCAGTGTGGCTTTGTGCGAGACGACCAGCACGTTTTGTCCTTCGTACTTGACCACAATTTCGCGGATGACAGGCAGGGCGCGCGCCAATACGCTGATGCCCGATTCGCCGCCTTCGGGCGCGAACGTGAAGGGGTCTGAATCCCAGGTGGTGTATTCTTCTGAGAATGTTTCTTCCACTTCGTGACGGATCATGCCCTCCCAGCGCCCGTGGCTGATTTCGCGCAGCCCGTCGCGGGGAATGGGCGTCAGGCCGTGCGGCTTTGCAATGATGCGGGCTGTTTCGAGTGTGCGGCTGAGCGGGCTGCAAAAAACGGCGGCAATTTTATGCTCCGCCAGGCGCGCTGCCAACCGTCCGGCCTGGGCGCGGCCTTCGTCAGACAGGTCAACGCCAATCGAGCCGGAGAAGCGGTCTTCGGCGGTGAGTTGGGTTGCGCCGTGGCGCACGAGGTAGAGACGTGTGGTCATATTTTCGGCAGGCTAAAATTCAAGGCGATTCCGGCGCCGGTATCCTCGCCCAACTCCAATTGGCCGCCGTGCCGTTCGATCAACCCGCGGCAAATGAATGCCAGCATGATCAAGTCCATTTCGAACTTGTCGCGCGGCTTTTCGCCTGCGCTTTCGATTTGTATGTTAAACATTTTCTCATCGTCCCGGGCGCGCAGCGTAAGTTTGCCCGAATCTGCCACGTGGTTTCCTGCATAGGTCAGCAGGCCGGTGATGGCCTGCCGGATGCGGGCGGCGTCGAACGACATGCCAGGGGTGTTGATCTGAAACTCCGTCTGGAGTTCTTTGGCGGGGTTTTGGGTCTTCCAGCGCGCGCAAGCTTCGGCGATGGTCTGGGCCAGGTCGCCGGTGGTCATTTCAATGGCGATATCGCCATTGTTCAGGCGCGCCATGTCGACCAGGTTACTGAGCAGGGCCAACATACGCTGGCCGGCATGGAAGGCGGTGTTCAGGTCAGTGACCTGTGTTTCATTGACCGGGCCGTCGATGCCTTTGAGCACGACTTTGGTGAAGCCTGTGATGGCGTTCATGGGTGATTTCAGGTCGTGGGCGGCTTGGGAAATGAATTGATCCATTTCGATGTAGCCGCCCCAGCCTTTCTTTTTGAGCCAGGTTTTCAACAGGGTCGATTCGCCCGCCAAGGTATGGGCCTGCGCGAGCGTGATGCGTCCCTGCTTGTAAAGCTGGATGGCCAACTCGGCATTGACGTCTTCAGGGGATAGCTTTGCAGCCTGGAGGATTTCATCTGACATTTCAATGTTCATTTCGCCTCCGATCATGTTGGTTCAAGGCTAAAGCACGCGCTACTTCTCGACAACATCTTTCCCGGTTTGTTCAGTTTATTTAGTATAGCACGACTAATAACAAAATCCCTCTCCCGAAGTAATTCAGGAAAGGGATTTTGTTTTATTCGAGGGACAATTAACGTATGTTCTTGTACAAGGCCACCAGGGCCGCCCCAATGGCTTGGGAAAGTTCGCCCAATGTGGCCGGGACGATGTTAATCGTTTTTTGTTGGGCCGGCCACAGGTAGGGGATGGCCGTCTCTTTGAGTATCTTCAGGTAACGGGCGCGGAATCCGTCGCTGGTCGCTTCGGGGTCCATCAAGCCGCCGCCGATGACGACGTGCTGCGGGTCGAGGGCCAGCACCAGGTTGGCGGTCAGCAGCCCCATGGCTCGCGCTTGGAAGTCGAACAGTTCCACCGCCAGCGGGTCGCCTTTTTGGGCCAGGCCGCGCAGGGCAAAGGCTTTTTCTTTCGGGCTGGCGCTGGATTTTGCCAAGTCATGGTCGGGATATTTCTTGAGCTTATCCGCCAGCAGGTGCGGAATGCCGGACAGGGTGGTGTAGACCTCGATGCAGCCCCAATCCCTGCCGCAGCCGCACGGGTACGCCGGTACACCCAACAGTTGCAGCGGCGCGGCCATGTGGCTGGCTTCCATGCCGGAAAGCGTATCGCCGTCGAGCGGCAGGCCGTTGCCGTCGATGTAGGCGCAGCCCAGGCCGGAGCCGGGGGCCAGCATCAACACGCTGCCCTTGCCGCGGCCGCGCACGCGCTGCGCCTCGGCTACGCCGCCGTAATTGCCGTCATTGCCAACGGACACGGGGATGGCGCGCCCGGCCTGTTTGGCCAGCGCCGCGCTGTAGGCATTGTAGACTTCCCATTCTTCGAATTCTTTCGGCATGTTGGCGGCGCGACTCAAGACGCCGTAACGGCTGAACACGCCCGGAAGCGCCAACCCGACGCCCTTGACCTGGTCCCAACCCAGGTCGTTCTGGGCCAGGTACTTGCCGATGCCTTCCACCCAACCGTCGATGACGGCCTGCGGCCCGGCCTGGGAATTGGTGGGGTTTTGCAGCAGTTTGGTCGAGATGGTTTTGCCGTCTTCCCAAACGCCGCCGGTCTTCGACGTGGTCGCGCCACTGTCTGTGCCAAGATAAATATTACGCTTTGCGATCATTGTGTGACCTCTTTGATTGGAGTGATTTCAGGCGCAAATATACCCCATTTTTGGGCATCTGGATGTTCAAGATGCGATAAATGACAAAGGTGACTGTCACTTTTTTAAGATGCCACAAACGCATCCAGTTTGACGGCCACCTGGGGGAATGGCTCAATATCGAGATAGGGAAAGCGCACTGCTTCATTCATTTAGATTGATCCTCATCGAGCGCCTGGAGAAGTGTAGCCGCCGCGTCAAAAGCATTGTAGGGGGACCAAACCGGGTAGTCAGCCGCATCTTCCATCAGGGGAATACCTTCATCGCGCGCGAGTTCAGCGGCAAGCGCCTGCATCAAGCGCAGCTTATCGGCGTGCGGGAGAGACTGGACAACGGGGAATAACTCAGTTAATGATGAGCGCCCTTCATTTTTGAATTTTGTAAGTTCTTCGTCTGTGATGACGTAATGCGCGGTTAATTCGCGCGTCTGGCGCGCGCCTTCCAGCACGGCAGCCACATCCATCGGACGTCGCATGACAGCCATCTTGATTAACAGGATAACTTCGCTGTTGACGCTGCGATGGTTTTCCTTTGCAGTTTCTTTCAGCTTTTCATAAATATCATCGGGAATGTTCTTGACGGTGATCGTAGCCATCATCATGCGCCTCCAAAACGGAACCATTTTGGAACCATTATGGAATATTTTTGGCGGCCTGTCAAGCCCTTTGCATTGGAGGTTTAAATTAGCGGGGCTATTTCCATAAATCAGGAGATGCTTTAACACAAGCCTTTCCTTCTTTAGATAACTGCTTGAAAAATTCGTCGATAGTCAAATTTGTGACCTGCGCAAAAGGTATAAACTTGGGGTTGTTCTTCTCGTAAGCATCAATATCTATGTTTACGTCTGGTGACCACATAGATATATATCCCAAACGGGATTGGTAAAACACACATAAGGAAATCTCAGAGTCATTTTTGGTACTTTCTACCAGATTTACAGACATAAATCTCTGATGATCATAAAGAAAGTAAATATTTGTATCGCACCAAGCGTAGCATTGTTCAGGTACGATAAAAATTCTGTCTGGGCTTCCATATTCTCTATACAACTTATCCAAACCGAACATATGCCCGCCTATATCATCCCAGAGTTTAATGGCAACAACGACTCCTGATTGCGCTTCAAAATCGACGCGAGTGCCAAAATCAACGAAAGAATAGGGGCTTGGAAACCGCAAAATATAATGAGCGAAATTCGGGGGATTATCAGTCAACGGGTATTTATTGTCACTTTCAATCTCGCTAAATTCACTGAACTGATTAAGAAAATGTCGTGCTTCACCCCAAGTTGTCACACCTGGTGTAATCCCCCACCAACAAGGAAGGCGACAACCATTGTTGTTGCCGTAAAGTTGCTCAAGCTTCGCTGCGCCTTTATTCCTGGGTATAGTTGGTAAAGGCGTCAATGTGATTGTTGCTGTAGGATTTGGCGTTTGTGTAGTCGTGGCAGTGGGAATACTTGTGCTGGTTGCTTCAGGGGTTATTGTGTTAGTTGGCGTGTTAGTTGGCGTGTCGGTCGATTGTAATGAAGTTGGCGTAATGCCTGGCGCGGTGTTTGCACACCCACAAAGAAAAAGGGGGATAAAAAGTAATGAGAAGATGAGCCTTTGCATTGGGTTTTCCTAAATTTTCCGCCGCGCCTACGGCGAGTGCAAGTATCGAAACCAACAATACGCAACTACTGCCAGTAGATGTGGTTTCGATACGCCCTTCACAAAGAACGTTCAGGGCTACTCAACCACCACAAGTATTCAGGCGCTTGGTGGTTAGCACTCAATGCCCTTCGAGCACGATGTCACCAATACCCTGCGGGCACGATGTCGTAAATCGTCAATCAAAAATCGTAAATCCCAAATCGCCCTACCCCAGCCACTTCTCCGCCAACCGCGGCAAATCATTCAACGTGCCCTGGCGCAGCGTGCAGGTGGGCAGCGAGGCGATAAACAGCTTGCCGTACATCTTGGTCATCACGCGCCGGTCGAAGATGGCCACCACGCCGCGGTCGGATGCACTACGAATCAGGCGTCCGAAACCTTGTCGGAATTTCAGGATGGCTTCGGGGATCTGGTACTCGCCAAACGGGTCCTCGAACGTCTCAGAACGCGCGGCCACCAGCGGGTCGGATGGCACCTCGAAGGGCAGCTTGGTAATCACCACCACCGAGAGCGAGTCTCCGGGTACGTCCACACCCTCCCAGAACGAGCGCGTACCCAGCAGCACGGCGCGTTCGGTGCTGCGAAAGGCTTCCAGCAGGGCCTGCGGCGAAGCGCCCTCGCCCTGTTCGAAGACTTCGATGTCGTCCTGCGCCAGCGCGCCGCTGATGGCTTGCGAGGTGCGCTTGAGCTGCGCGTACGAGGTGAACAGCACCAGCGCCCGTCCGCCGCTGGCCTTGCACAACTGGATCAGCCCGCGGTTGATGGCGTTCTCGTAGCCGGGCGCGTTCGGTTCGGGCACGTCGTTCGCCACGAAGAGCAGCGTGGAGCTTTCGTAGTCGAAGGGCGAACCCAGCGTCAGTTCATCGACTTCCTCGGCCATGAGCACATTCTTCAGGTAGGTAAAATCCCCGGCGGCGGTCAGCGTGGCCGAAGTCAAAATAACGCAGTCCTTCTCGTGCCAGAGATATTTCTGGATCAGCGGCCCCACCCGCAGCGGCGCATGGTTGAGCGTCAGGCGCTTGTTCTGCGGCTGGACTTCGATCCAGTAGATCAGGTCGGTGGTGGGTTTGTCGATCATGCCGCTGATCGAAAGCTCGGCCTCGCTCAGCCGGCGATATAGGTTGCCCAGGCTGCCGAGCGGGTCTTCAAGCTCATCCACGCCGTCGGCGTACAGTTCGGCCACGCCCTTGTAAATCTCGCCGGTGACGCTGACCAGCAGGCGCATGGTCTCCCCGGCGGCGCTCCAACTCAGTTCCACATTCTCCCAGCCTTGCGCGGTGCGCGTGTGCGGCTGGATGCGTTCCTGGTAGGCGTACATACTTTGTGGTTTCCCTGCGCGCTGCAAAGCCACAAACTCGGCCAGCCCGTAGAAAAAGTCTTTGCCCTGGCTGTCGAGCCGGAAGGCCATGTCCGAGGCGCGATGCACCAGTTGGGTAAAACTGGCGTAGTCCGACGGGCGCAGCACGTCGCGCGTTTCGTTCAACAGGCGGCCCAGCACGCCCGAATTCGTGCCGCCCACCTCGCGCAGCATACGTTCGAAATCCTGCTGCGACATGCGGAACGACAGCGCACCGGTGGTGGCGCTTTCGAGGTGGTGCGCCTCGTCCACGATCAGGTATTGGTAATCGGGCAGCACCTTGCTGCCGCTGGCCACGTCCGAGAGCAGCAGGGCGTGGTTGACGATCAAAATGTGCGCGTTCTGCGCGGCCTGCTTGGCGCGGTAAAACGGGCAGGTCCCGCCCATGCGTCCGGCGCAGGTTTCGCCGGTGCAGGCCTCGTCCTCCGCCGAGAACTTCATCCAAACGTCCTTCTCTTGCGGACGGTTCAGGTTGATCTCGTTGCGGTCGCCGCTGGCGCTCATCAGACGCCAGACCAGCACCTTGGCCAGCACACGCATCTCGTCGGGGTTGCCGGGGCCGCCGTGATGGCGCATAATTTCCAACCGGCGCGGGCACAGGTAATTGGAGCGGCCCTTGAGCACCGCAGCGCGAAAATCCAGCCCCAACGCGGCGCGCAGGTCGGGGATGTCTTTTTGGATGAGTTGGTCTTGCAGGTTGATGGTGTTGGTCGAGACCACCACGCGCGTATTATTTGTCACTGCAAAGAGCGCCGCCGGGACGAGGTATGCAAAACTTTTCCCGACGCCGGTTCCGGCTTCGACCATCAGGTGGTTGCCGTACGAAAGCGCCTTGGTGACGGCCCGCAGCATGGCCACCTGCTCGGGGCGCTGCTCGTAGGCTTCGAAATATTTGGAAAATGGCCCGCCATATTCGAGCACGGAGGCCACTTCATCCGGGTCCAACTCGATGGGCGTTTTGACCATGCCCGGGGGCGGACCTTTTCTACCCTTATCCTGTTCCTCGAACAAGGGGCCGCCGTCTTCTTCCTGGGGCGCGCGCCGCCCTTTGGCCTGTTCCCGCGCCTTGCGCCGCAACGCCTGCTGGAAGGGGAAATTGCCGTCCCAATCGAGCGGCTCGCCCAAGCGCACGATCTCGGCCAACAGGTCGATGGGCAGTTCGGCGGCCATGGCCAACAGAGACTCGTAGACGGCCTGGGTCACGCGCGCGTCGTCCAACGCGCGGTGGTCGGCGGGCAGGGGAATCCCCAACAGTTGGCCGAGCGCCCCCAGATTGTAGCGGCTGGCCGTCGGCAGCAGCACGGACGCCAATTCGTAGGTATCCAGCACCGGGTTGAGCGCCAGCACGCGCTGCTTTTGCAGGAAACCCAAATCGAAGCGCACGTTCTGTCCCAGCACCGGCAAATCGCCCACAAATGCTTCCAAATCTTCGAGCACATCCGCCAGGCGCGGCGCGTTGCGCAGCATGGCGTCGTCGATGCCGGTCAGTTGCGTGATATTCTCAGGGATGTGGCGGCCCGGATTGATCAGCGTCGACCACTCGTCTTCGATGCGCTGCTCATTAAAACGGACGGCGCCGATCTCGATGATGGCGTCTTTTTGCGGGTCCAGCCCGGTGGTTTCGATGTCGATGGATACGATGGATGTCATGCGGCTAGTTTACCATGAAACAGGTGTTCGGTAATAAAAGCCAAAACCTGGGGTATAACGCAAAAGTGTGGGTGAGTTCAATTTAGGGACTGCCAAGCGGCCTGAAAGCGCCCGCTATGTAGTTCGCTCAATGCGGCTAACATTGCCTGGGCATTCTGTCGTTTCCAACCACGGC
>JBARBA010000326.1:0-12135 GCA_049792555.1 Anaerolineales bacterium | reverse complement strand
CGGTCGAATTTTCAAACGGGCAGTTGGGATATTTTCTGTCGATTTCAACCATTTGGTTATAAATTGGGAGCGGGGCGCTGCCTAAGAGAAGCTGCTGCCGAAGTTGCAGGAATTTTTCAAGATCGTTATTGATCGCTTGTATTTCTTCATCTGTCGGCTCTTTTGAGTTTAAAGGGTCTGTCCAGTCAAGTGTGGGAGCGCCGGTTGCCGGGTCGCGCGTGAGTTCGAAGAGTTGGTCTCCTCCGAAATCGACGCGGATTTGCCCGGATGGCATGGTTTCGAGATGGAAACTCGGCCTGTCAGCGGCGGGTTCGTAAGGGCCGGCGCCAAATACGATATTCCCTTTGGTGGCAGTCTCCACGCCAATCCACAAGTCTGTATCCTTGTATTGTGGGTTATAAACCGTGAACCAGAGTTCGTTTTGATGATCCTGGTTAAAGTCGAGCCATCCTTCAGCTTTTATATCGACGCCGATCTCTTTTAGTTTCGCGGGAAGTTCAGCCAACGCAAGGGACGAATATTCAGCGCTGAGGACATGGTCCAGAGCAGAAGTTGAGTCGCACAGGGATGCTTCCACGCATGAAAGCGAATTGTCTGTTGGATTCCCCCTGTAGGGGGCGCATGCTGTTAATACCGAACATGCCCGGTAAAGATCGGCGGGCTGTTGGTAAATAGCCAAAAACTTTTGGGCCGGTTCAAGCCAGATGCTGTCTTTCGCGCCCGGCAATTGAACGAATTCGTTTAGTGTGGAACGCGCCTGGTCCGCTTTCCCTGAAAGGGCCTCGTATGCGGCTTTATGCACAATCAACTCATTGAATACATCTCCCATTTCGCCGGCATGTGGGCGGTAGGCCTGGATGGCGGCGTCCAGAAAATTTACCGCGTCTTTTTCGTCAAGCGTGTTTAAATCATTCAGGGCCATATCTACACAAAATGCCGGGTTGGAACCAGAAGGGATTCCAAAATGGAAGGCCTCGTTGCGCAGGTCAAACCATTTGCCGTTCCATTGATAATCACGCGTGTAATGATTGTCGCAATTCAGATCACCAACGGGATCGAGGGTTTGTATATTCGTTTGCCCGTTTGATACTGGATAATCCTGAATTCCTCCGTTCCAAATATCCAGGTTTTCTTTTTGTGATGATGTAAAAGGCATTATTTTGGGCGGCAGGGACGTAACGTTATAAATTTCGATTGTATCCGAGCCAAAATGTGCGCCGCTATATTGTTCAATGATAATTTCATCCACTCCATCATCGGTGACATCTTTCAGCGAGCAAGTGACGGGGTTGCGAATCAGCCAGTCATACCCGCCTGATGAAAAGCCGTTGTAAAGCTTGTAGGCAACATATTTTTCGGCTTTTTTTACAACCAGGAGACACATTCCTCCGGGGGTGTTGACGCTGTCGAGTTTCCCGATGGTGATCAAATAGCCGCCCTGAGTATTGGGGAGGCTGACGGGTTGTTTGGTCAAAGTAAATACGGGCGTATAGAGCGTCTTTTCCAAATGCCCCGATTGGAACCAGTTTTCCAGATTGCCTGCCTGGGTTTGCCCGGAATTCAGGGCGGCTGTGATTTGATCCATGTAAATTTGGGCCGCATCGTCTCCGTCCCCGGCCAGGGCCATGTAGTAAGCCATTTTCGAGCGCCAGGCCTCGGCGCGCGGATCGTTTGGGAAACGGGCGAACGCATTCCAGGCGGCGTACCAGGCTGCCAGGTAATAAGGCCCATAATGAGGCCTCCAGCCGGGACTATCCGGTGGGTAAGGTTCATCTTCCAGGCCCAAAATCTTTTGTTCGATGCGGGCAATGCTTTCATCCGCCTGGTCTGCCGTCTGCGGAGCGAGTCGATATGCGCCGGGTCCCCCGGCAGCCAGGGCCGGTGTCAGCGTCGCCAGCGGCGGATAGGTGGGGATCGCCGAGGGCGCAGGTTCCGGCAAGTTGGTGGCCGAATCCGTTGCGGTGGCGGGGGCGGTGGTTGCCGACGGCGACTCCGTCAACTTGGGCTGCGCCTCGACGGTCGGCGTCGGCTGCGCCGGTTGAGGGCCACAGGCTGTGACCGCAAGGATAAAAACCAGGGAAATAAACGCGCAAGGAGATTTCATATTCACCTTCCCAAAAGAATCTTCAGACCTGTATCACCTCCCCCTATTCTCTAATTATCTATTCTCTACAATGAACGTATCCAGCGCCATATCGAGCGGCATCACGCCGGTTTTGGCGGCTTCGTCCATGGTCAGCAGGCGGTGATAGAT
Source organism: Anaerolineales bacterium (assembly GCA_049792555.1). Lineage (GTDB taxonomy): Bacteria > Chloroflexota > Anaerolineae > Anaerolineales > Villigracilaceae > UBA5195. The sequence goes on along the minus strand of JBARBA010000326.1, from coordinate 9,881 downwards.
CGATTCGAGCGTTTCCATCGAGAAGGCGCGCGCCTGCTTGAAGGCTTTTTCGGCTACGTACGGATGCAGTCCGAGCGCCTCGGTTACATCGGGCAGCGCGCCGCCCTCGTCCATCACTTCGCGGGCAATCAGCAGCAGGCGGAACTGGCGCACGATCATGCCGAAGGTCTCGAAGGCGTCCTTCTCTTCGAGCAGGCGGTGGAAGAGCTTCTGGGCCAGTTTGGCGTTCTGCGCGCCGAACGCGTCCACCAACTCGAACACGTCGACCGTGGCGGTGACGATGCTGACGGCTTCCACGTCTTCAATGCCGATGGCGTGGGCGTAGTTGACGTAGGTCAGCAGTTTGGTGATTTCCTGCGCGGCCTGACGGGTTTCCTCCCCGGTCATTTCGGCCAGACGGGTTGCCGCCGCCGGCTCGATCTGCCCACCCTGGCGCTTGGTTTCGGCGGCGATCCAGCCGGGCATTTCGCGCTGACGGGGCAGCATGAACCCCTGGGATTTGGCCTTGGCCCCGGCTTTGACGGTCCACTTCACCAGCCAGTGCGCGGCCACGTCGCGTTCCTTGATTTCGTCGGGGTCGATCAGCACCAGCTTGGTGCTCTCCGGGACGGTTTCGAGGAAGGCGACGAACTTTTTGTGCCCTTCCAGCCCGGCGTATTTTTTGGAGACGTTTTCAAGGATGACCAGCCGTTGCGGGGCCAGGAACGGCATCGCGCCGACGGCGTTGGTCAGTTCGTTTTCGTTGGTCGCGCGCGCGTCCAGGCGCGAGGTGTTCATGTCCGCCGTGGTGGGGTCGCTGAACATCGCGCCGAACTTTTCGGCCTGTTTGCGCACGGCAAACTCGTCGTTGCCGTAGAAGAAGAAGATGTGGGGGGAGTCGGGCATGTCGTGTCGAGGGGTTTTACGCAATACGCATTACGTAGTACGTGTTGCGTAGTGCGTATTGCGTAATGTGTAAACTTATGGCCGCGTCACGATGCGGTGAATGTTCTTCGAAACGGGGTAAATGTCCACGATGGTTAGGTCGCCGGGGTCGGAGTCTGTGGTCACTTGTTTTTGCAAGGCCGTTCCAAGTCGCGGCGCGAACATAAACGCCAGCACCTCAAGCGCCATCAGCAGCGGAAAACGCTCCAGGCGCTGACGGGTGTTCTTCGTCCCGCTCATCCCGATCACAGCCAGGAAAGCGGCCAGCGCCCCGGTGACGACGTAATTCGTGCCGCAGCCTTCGTGGATGGCGAGGTGGCTTTCGCCTTGCTGCAAGCGCGTGAGCGCTTCGCTGACGGCGGCGCGCACCTCGTCGGTTGGCAGGTCGCCGATCAGGAAGAAGCCGGTGGGGTTGGAGTGACCGGCCATGCTGCGGCCCGGAAATTGCGCGCTGAGCAGGTGAATGCTGGCGTGTTCGAGCGCGTGGTTGCGGCGCGTTTCGGAAATAAGTGGGGCGTTCAGGGGATTATTCATGGCTCTATTTTACCCGTTATTCTCTACCGTTAAAAATAGAACGCGGATTTTCGCAGGTTGAGCGGATTTTCGCTGATTTTTTCAGGTTTACCCGCGAAAATCTGTTTGATCCGCGTCATACCCTGGCGGGCACTCGTCCGTGTTCTATTTGGGTCGTCAAGCGTCAGTGTAGAGAGAAACCCGTTAAAAATCACGAATGCGGTTCTTCGAAGGTCTGATAGGTTTCGAGCAGGGTCAACAAAATCTGGTCGGTGAAACTGTGCAGCTTGTGCAGCATTTTGCCCCAGGCGATGCCCGGCGCTTTGGCCTGTTCGTAGGCGTTGACCAGCGCTTCGAGCAGCGCGCTGCGGAAGAACAGGAAGGCGCGCGCCGCCTCCACGCTGCTCAGGCCGTAGCGGCGCCCCCGCGCGGCATAGTCGTAGCCCAACGCATAGGCTTCCGATGCGCCCTGGGATTCTTCACCGGCCAGGTACGACATCAGCCCGCGCACGAGCGTCATGCCGCTCAAGCGGTACTGCATGCGCGCGTTCTGGTCGAGCTTTTGGTACCAGGGTTCGGCTTCCAGCCGTCCTTCGGCAATCTGCATGCGCAATTGCCCGACGGCGCTTTGCATGGCGCGGGCCGGTTCCATGGGCTGCTTCTCGTGCGAGGTTTTCATCCATAATTCGACCTCGCTGCGACGGTAGCGGCGGTGTTTGCCGGGGGTGTGGTGGACGGGCAGGATGCCCTGATTGGACCACAAACGCGCCGTGCTGGGATGTACGCCCAACATGCCCGCCACGTCGGACAGCGATAACCATTCTTCCTGTAGTTTGTCTGCCATTTTGCGTGAGTCTCCAGTCGTTCACCCAGCAATTCGCAATAAGGATTTCGTAGTAGCGACTTCAGTCGCTTTCTGGCCGAAAGAGCGACTGAAGTCGCCACTACCAACTCCAAAAATGAATTCTTATCTGTCATATGGAGAATTGCTGTCGTTCACCGTCTAGTCTACCACCAGCGCGGCAAAGGTATAATACTTGCACAAGTTGCTTTAACTCAATTTGTGGAGGTGTGTTTGTGTTCAAAAAATTAGCAGCGCATAAAAATATCATTTTGATCTTCATCCTGCTGGTGGTTGCCTCGGCTGTTTGCCTGTTCCTGGCAGACATCCGCATGTCACGCAGCGACTCGGCGAATTATAGCTTCCTGCTTTTTAATTTGATGCTGGCCTGGATCCCGCTCCTGTTCGCGGCGCTGGCCCATGTGCTGGCCAATGTCCGCAAGCGCATCCTGTACCTGTTGGTTTTTGTCTCGGCTGCGGCCTGGTTGGTGTTTTTCCCCAACGCGCTCTACATCCTGACCGATTTCCAGCACCTGAGCGTCGTCACGGACGGGATTCCGGTCTGGTACGATGTCATCCTGCTGGTCTGGTTTGCCTGGACGGGCTTGTTGCTGGGCATCGTCTCGCTTTATCTGATGCAGGAGATCATCCTGGGCATGTTGGGGAAAGTCGTCAGTTGGCTGTTCGTAGCCGCGGTCACTGTCATCAGCAGTTTTGGCGTATACGTGGGGCGTTTCATGCGCTGGAACAGTTGGGATGCCTGGAACCGTCCCATCCCCTTGCTGCTGGATATTTGGGAGCAACTGCGCCACCCGCTGGCTAACAAGGATACGTACATTTTTACGATCATCTTCTCCATGCTGTTTCTGTTTATCTATGTCACCATGTCGCTTGTCGGCAACCTGGCCGTCGAACGCCAAAGACAGCAGGTGGCTGTTGCGCAAAAGATAAAGGCGCTATGACGAAAATTTCGCAACAGTTCGGGCTTCTGTGCCATGCCGCTTTAAAAAGAACGGATAACGCTGATTAAGGCGGATTCGCGCGGATTTTTTCAAAGTTTTATCCGCTAAAATCGGCTGCAGTAGCGTCTTCCGCGTTCTATTCTGTGACACTTGAGGCAGCCACAAAATTTCTCGATAACGCCGTTCCCCATTGAATCCCAAACAAGAGTAAAATTGTCCCGATGGTCGATCAAACTATTTTCAAAGAAGGGAATGCCTATGTCCAAAATTGATGCCCTCGTTCAGCAATTCCTTGCGCAAAAGAAAATCGCCGTCGTCGGCGTTTCAAGCCGGCGCGATACCGGCTGCAACTCGAATTACCGCAAGTTCAAGAGCGCGGGCTACCAGGTCAGCGCCGTCAACCCGCATATTACGACTTTTGACGGTGACCCGTGTTACCCCGATCTGAAGTCCATCCCCGAAAAACCGGATGCCGTCTTCATCTTTGCCAGCCCGCCCGTGACCGAAAAAATTGTCCGGCAGTGCGTGGAACTCGGCGTCAAACACGTCTGGATGCACTGCATGATGGGTACCAAGCCCGGCCTGGCGGCAGGCATGACCAGCGTCTCGGCGGAGGCGGTGCGGCTGTGCCGCGAGAACGGCATTAGCGCCATTCCCGGTTCCTGCCCGAACCAATTCCTGAAGCCTGATGGCGGCCACGCCATGATGCGGGGCTTGTGGGGCATGTTTGGCTTTTTGACCGTCCAGGATTAACCATTTTATGCCCGATCAGACCGCTCTCTGGCATCAAGCTGAATCCATCAAGCGCCGCGTCCAGGCGGTGCTTGGCGAAAAGGCGCCGCAGGCTTTTCGCGCCACGTCCGTTTACCAAAACTACACGGCCATGTGCGGCGAGGTCTTCTGGGCGCATAAAAACAGTCAACTGGATGAAGATATCGTGCTCATGCTGCACGACGCCGCCGGGAAAGTCATCGAACTCTGGAACGCCGAACGAGGAACCCATGCCCAAAATCAAACAAATTAATCACGTCGCCATCGTCGTCGAAGACATGCAAAAATCGCTGATTTTCTGGCGCGATGCGCTCGGCCTCGAACTGCACGGGTTGCGCGACGTGCCCGCCGAAATGTCGCAGGTGGCCTTCCTGCCGCTGGCTGGCAGCGAGATCGAACTCGTCCAGCCCACCAGCGCAGACTCAGGCATCGGCAAATACCTTGCCAAACGCGGCCCCGGCATGCACCACGTCTGCCTCGAAGTGGACGATATCGACGGCATGATGGCCGAACTCAAGGCCAAAGGCGTCAGCCTGATCAACGAAGAAGCCCGGGTTGCTGACGACGGCAAGAAATACGCCTTTATCCATCCCAAAAGCACCGGGGGCGTGCTGGTGGAACTGTACCAGATTTGATGTTGGGGCGGGCGCAAGGCCCGCCCTGTGGTTTAATGGGGGATATGCGCGAAATTTTTGAGCAACAATGCGGATTAAATAAGACGGATCCCGTGCTGGTAGCGGTTTCCGGCGGCCCCGACAGTCTGGCCCTTTTGCATCTCCTGCGTGGACTCGGCTACCCGTTGATTTGCGCCACGTTTAATCATCGTTTGCGCCCCGAAGCGGCCGACGAGGCCGCCCACGTGCGGCAGGTAGCCGAAAGGCTGGGCGTGCCGTTCGTGACAGATTCTGCCGACGTGGCGGCGTATGCCGGGGCCGAAGGCCTGTCCATCGAAGAAGCGGCGCGGACGCTGCGCTATCGCTTCCTGTTCCGCGCAGCGCGCGAGGCCGGGGCGCAGGCCGTGGCTGCCGGTCACACCGCCGACGACCAGGCCGAGACGGTGCTGATGCACTTCCTGCGCGGGGCCGGGTTGGCCGGGCTGAAAGGTATGGCGGCGCGGGTGGTTTTGCCCGTATTTGACTCTGAGATTCCGTTGGTGCGCCCGCTGCTGGCCTGGCAGCGCGCCGACACCGAAGCCTATTGCCGCGAGAACGGCCTTGTCCCGCTCTACGACCCCAGCAACGCCGATACAACCTATTTTCGCAACCGCCTGCGCCACGAACTGCTGCCGGCGTTGGAAAGCTACAACCCGCGCATCCGTCAGACGCTGGTGCGCGCGGCGCTGGCCTTGCAGGGCGATGAGGCCTTGCTGGCCGAAGTGATCGAGGCTGCCTGGCAGAAGTCCGTCCTGGAGCAGGGGACGGGTTTCGTGGCCTTTGAGCGGGCTGCGCTCGAAAGCGCCTCGCCCGCGCTGCGGCGCAACCTGTTTAAGCAGGCAGCTTTTTCGCTACGGCCCGGCCTGCGCGACGTGGACTTTGCCGCGCTCGAACGCGCCGCCGCGCTCAGGCCGTCCGACCTGGCGGGCGGGCTGCGTCTTTTCGTCGAGGGCGCAAAAATCTACCTGGCCGCTTATGAAGCTGATTTGCCGTCGTCGGATTGGCCGCAGGTCGGTGAACAGTGTTCAGTTTTCAGTTTTCAGTGTTCAGTTTTCAGTCATCAGTCATCAGTTTTCAGTGAGCAGTGTTCACTCGGAGAAGGGTGGATTCTAACTTGCGAGTCCGTTTCACTGAACACTCCCTGGCGGGGGCAGGCTGAACACCGGACACTGAACACTGAACACTGGACACTGAACACTGATCCCTGGTCAGCCTGGCTGGACGCTGATGTAACGGGAGATAAGCTGCGGGTGCGCGCAGCCCGCGCGGGGGAGCGTTTCCAGCCGCTGGGCATGTCGGGCGCGTCCGTCAAATTACAGGATTTTTTCGTCAACGTCAAATTGCCGCGCAGGGCGCGCAAAAATTGGCCGCTGGCCTGCGTGGACGATGAAATTGCCTGGGTGGTCGGGCTGCGCCTGGCGCACCCGTTTCGGGTGACGGAGAAGACGAAACGCGCGCTGCATTTGCAAGTAAAAAGGGTACCATCTCAATCATCGGTGGTTGAGTAGGCGGCGGTGTTGTTCCGCCGCCGTATCGAAACCACTTGCAATCACAATTTCCTTAAGAAGATACGTAAAAAGGCTTCCATGATGGAAGCCTTTTTGTTTAGTCAACTTTCCCGGCGAGTTGTCTCAATTTGAGATGCAGTTCGCGCCACTGGATTTTGGATACGCCCAGGTTCTGGCGCACTTTGTCGGGTTCCATGCCGCGCTTGAAATCGCCGAGCGCGTGAGTCCAGCGGCACATGTCGAAGGACAGGTGTTTGTCGAGACCGGCGTCTTTGCCGATGTCTTCGAGCAGGTACTCCAGGCGGCGCGGCGACCAGGGGAAGAGCCGGTCGACCGGTTTGTACTGGGCGACGTATTCTTCGTAGGCGGGCAGCCAGTCTTCGGCCAGGGGCAGCTTGCGTTCCTTGTAGCGGCTGGCCGGGCTGGCGTAGCGGATGATCATTTCCGGCCCGTCGGGGGCTTCCAGGTCGATGTGGTTGAGGTGGATGCCGAGGCATTCGCTCTTTTTGATGCCGGTGGTCAGCAGCAGGTAGAGCAATGCGTAGGGGCGGGCGTCCGGTTTGGCTTTGCGGCGGTAGCGGTCGGCGGCCAGCATGACGGCCTGGACTTCGTCGTCGGTCAGGACAACCGGGATGGGACTCATGACCGAGTGTTGGATGACTTTTTCGGCAGGGTCGATCATCAGGACGGCGTTTTTGTGCAGCCAGCGGAAGAAGGATTTGGTGGTGGTGATGCGCCGGGCGAGGGTTTTGGGGCTGCACGGCACCGGGCGTTCGTTTTTCATCCACTCGAAATAGCGGTTCAAGTCGGCCAGGGTGATGGCTCCCAGGGTCTGGTCGGGCTGGAAGAAGGAGGCCATCAGCCGCAAGTCTGAGAGGAAGGCTTTGACGGTGTAGGGGGAACGCCCCTGGTCGTTCAGGTACATTTCGTAGGCGTTTACGGCAGGCATGATGGCGGTGTTTTCGGTGATGTGGGTGGTGACATTGGAAGTTGAGGTCATTCTTTTCTCCGGCAAAAAAATATACGCAATTACCGCTTGTCTCATAATTTACTAAACTTGTTGGCAAAAATTATGAGTAGAAATTTGCACTCTGGTTTAGTTGTTATGCGGTACTTTGTAACTTGCGTATAGTTTAGCATAGTTTCGATATTTTCCAAGCGGATTTGCGCATTTGTAATGCTTTTGTTACTGAGTGATTGGCTACTCCCTGGTCTATGGCAGTCCGGCTTCGAATTGGTAAATGCGGTTGTCGACAACATCAATGATCATGGCGATGGTCTGCTCGAATGGTCTGTTGGATGGTCTCTTTTGTGAAATGCGCAACCAGGATCGGTCATGGTCATCTTACGCTTCTTTACGGCTCTTGTAGGACGAGCGCAAAAACCGGGAGCCTTTTACTGCCCCCTGAGATTGCTGTAAACCGTCCATATGACGGCCAGGAGCAGGACGATGTAGATGATGTACGCAGCCATGTGGCGACTTTTGGCTGCCGAAACTTTGTTTTTCTGCAAAAAGGCTTTGACGGTTTCAACCTGTTGAGGCTCTGAGAAAATCCGTTTCGGGATGATGCTAAACATGATGTCGGAATGATAGAGCAGGAGCAATTTTTCGTTTTCTTTCCACTTGGCGAAGTTCCCCCAGGGCCGGGTGCTGTTGCCGAGTTCGTTCGAGGTGAGCAGGCCGGTTTCCGTGATCTCAAGTTCGAAAGGCAGGCTGAGTTCTTTTTGTTGGGTAAATAGTTTCTTGATCTGTCTTGGCAGGAACACATAACGGTAAAGGAGAAAAACTATCGGAAGTCCGAGAGCGGGGAGAAAATAAAGACCGGTTTCGATCTGGCCTGTGGCAATCAGGTAAAGCAGCGCGCATACCGGCGCTGCCAGGATGCAGTAAAGCGCGATTTGCCTCGATTTGCCTGATCGCATGTGCAGCAATTGGGAATCGAGGTAATCCGTCCATTCGAGTTGACCTTTGAAATTCATGTCGATGATCCTTTCGTTGCGTGGGGAATTCTGCCACCGGGCAAATGTTTTCCCCGTCAGGCAGCATCAGTCCGCGCTATAAGGGCTTTCATGAGCGTGAATGCGCTGCTTACCGCCGGGCCGCCAAGACTATCTTTTGCCATTACTTCCAAATCGCCTTCTCCAAAATATAACCCGCCATAGGTGAGCAGGTTGATTCGAATGGAGCCTTTTGGGGGGGCGGGGGGTCTTGGCTTGTCCCATAAACCGATATGGCGTATGATTTCCTGGCCTACCGCCAATAACCTGTCAGTAATTTGGATGATCTCTGGATCATGCGTAGCATCCCATACAATGCCCGCGCCGCTAAAATTGAAATAACGCGCTGAGTGGTCGGCGTATGCGGCAACAAGGTCCAAGCTTTTTTCAAGCGCCATTTCCACGACAATGCCCTGGATTTGTGTGGCAATCTCTGCCGGCGGGAAAACGCTGAGCGTTCGCAAACAATGCCATGCTTGAAGATAGACGCGAGACTCCAGTCCTTTCATTTCCAGCACTTTTCTTAATTCATCTGCTGCCCTGCTTTTATCGCCCTGTCGTAATATCTGTTCCGCGGTTGCAAAATGTGACCAGGGCAAAGCGTCGCTTGAACCTTTGGCGTGGGTGGCCACTTTTTCAAACGATTCGTCGCCGAATAAAATATCCCGCATATTGGGTTGGCCCTGTGGAATTGATTTGTCTTTTTTGAATCGTGAAAACATTTTTCCTCCGTAGTAAAGAGCCGCCTGACCGTGCGCTAACCCGCAAGAGTGAGAGGCTGATTGGATTAAAACCATCCCAGGTCGGTAAACTGAGGGAAGCCGCCCCAATACAAACCCCAGATGGTGAATAAAAGCAGGGCTACCAGACAGGTGACGAAGAAAAAGGCCAGCACGGGTTGCTGCGCGAGCCTGCCGCGTCCCCAAATGGCGGCAAACAGGACGAGGATCAGGGCGCAGGGCAGCCCCAGGGCTACGGTCTGTCCTTCGACGAAGATGCAGAAATAGGAAAAGCCGTAGAGAATGCCTGCCAGGGTGGCCGCCCACCAGAGGGTGGCTGATCCCGCCGGTTTGCGCCATTCGCGGTAGATCAGCAGGGCGGCCAGGCCGAGTGTGCCGATATGCCACACAGAATGGCCCAGGCGTTCATCGAAGAAATAGGTGAGGTGATAAATGTCGCTTGTCGTGATATTAATGACCCGGCTGCGGGCAAGGGCTTCGCTCAAGTTGTCGATGGAGTTGGCTGCCAGGTGGATGCCGTGTCCTTCCACCCAAACGGCTGCCAACACCAGGAAGGCAATTTCTTCCCCCAGGCTGGGTTTATTATTGGATGCATACTTGAACAATAGCCAGTAGATGGGGATGAGCGCCAAAGGGGTCAAGATGTCGAAGACGTCCTGGTAGCTCACCAGCGGGTAAAGCGGGAATTTGATCCGCAAGAAAATCAGCAGGAGAAGAAACACCAACGACAGGATTGCAAAAATCAGCGTCAGCAGAGATAAGCGTTTCATTTTTCGTGTCCTTTTATAAAATCAACCCGCAGGCTCACGCCCTATTTTTCGATTTCAAACAGTATAGCACGCCTGACCGCCTGAAAATCCATCCATTTTCAGGACGGCAAAGGCCGCGACCATTTTGGTCGCGGCCCTTGCTCACGCGCCTGCGGATGCGCGTGGGTGGCTCTATTTGGTGGCCGTGATGCCGAACTGCGG
>JBARBA010000325.1:0-9347 GCA_049792555.1 Anaerolineales bacterium | reverse complement strand
GGTGATTTATCACGACGAGGCTGTGAGTTGCTGTTGATTGAAGTCTATCAAGGATGCTTGATGGAGATTTTGACCGCTGCTGCCTTGCTACTGTACCTGACAGATTCTTGCAGGATCCCACAGGGATGGGCGCATTTTCCCAGCAATTGGCGGAAAGTGCCGGGAATGGGGCAGGTGATTTGCAGGCATAATATGATGAGAATCAAATTCAAGTTCAGCGAAACCGTCTGTTGCGCAACATCCCAGATTCATGGCAAACCAGGGCCAAAAGTTGCCCGCGCCCTTGAATTCGATGAAGCGCCAAAATATCTAGATGAAGTCAGTACACTTGCCTATTGCTCTTGGTTGTGCAAGTCTGTACAATGAATATGTGCCATCGCGCCAGGCTCAAGCATTGCGTGAATGGATTTTTATGGATGCAGAAACCACCCGGCAAGAGATTGACTCTGGCGTAGAACGCAAACTATCGATCATATTCTTGAATGGAGGTGAACAATGAAGATACATGAATAGATAAGGTGACAAGTTCTGTGTAAAAGGGACACCGGGATGCCGGTAGTTTGAAATTGAAAAAGTAAATACCAACCAAACAGGAGCAGGATGATACTTTGGTGTAGCGAAACACTTCAGACATCTGCACTTATAACAACTTAAATTCAACAACAGGAGAAACGATCATGTCTAAATTTTCTGCTTTTTCTCGTTCGACCAGGCTCAAATGGACGCTCATTTTAGCCGGTATTATTTTTGCCGTTGTTATCAGTTTGTTGGGCGTCGGTAACCCGCCTTCACCCGCGAAAGCCGCAGCCAGTTGGGATGGAAATAATTCTGGCCAGAATAGTTTCACTGTGACGATTACAGGCACTGGCCAATCTTCAACTATTACGCCTGGATTTATCAACACTGGCGTGAATACATGGTACAAATCAGGCTCGTACCCGGTTGCAATCAACTATCGTTGGGAGCCAGGCGACAGTGGCACTGGCGGAAATAGCGATTTCCCTTGCGGCAATTGGGTTTATCCCTATCGCCCCGTTTATATGACAGAATCGCAAGCGGCAACCAACGCTACGGCATCATTTACCTTCCGGTTTTGCAATACAGCCGACATAGCCCCTGGAACTTACACTGAACATTATGCTGTGGCATACGCAGGAAATTGGATGCCCAACACAGCAACGGGAGATGTCGCCAAGATTTTAGTCACCATCATCATATTGCCTCCGCCGACTACCGCAGTTCCGACTACCGCAGTTCCGACTACCGCAGTCCCGACCACCGCGGTCCCGCCCACCCCCACCCCAACTCCAACTCTAACCCCAACTCCAACCCCAACTCTAACCCCAACTCCACCTGCCAACGACAACTTCGATACTGCTACAAAGGTGATTAGCCTGCCATACGCTATCACGGAGGATGTGAACTATGCTACAACCGCCGCCGATGACCCGATTTTTACTTGTTCCAATGGTCAGAAATTCAAAACGGTCTGGTTTGCTTACAACCCAACGAAAAACGGCCTGTTGACCGTTGACACGCTGGGCAGCGGTTTCGATACGGTGCTTGCCGTTTGGACGGGAACGCGCGGCAACCTGGCGTTGGCCGCTTGCAATGATGACGCTTTAGGCTTTACACAATCGCAGGTGCAATTAAGCGTTGCCAGCGGACAGTCGTATTACATTGAAGCCGCAAGTTATGATTCCAGCATATCCGACCCATCCCTGAAACTCAATGCCAGTTTCACGGTACTCCCCACCCCAATCCCAACTCTGACGCGGACGCCCACGGCGTCTCCCTCCACTATCACCTTCCAGTCGATTGGTTCTCAAGACGGCCAAATTCTCGAATCGGCTGAAACCAGCAATATCGGCGGCGCTATGAATTCCACAGCCACGACCATCAATCTGGGCGATGATGCGACGAAGAAGCAGTATCGCGACATCCTGTCCTTCAGCACCGGGGCTATCCTGCCGGATAACGCCGTCATCACCGGGGTTACGCTCAAAGTCAGGCAGCAAGCCATCATCGGTGGCGGCAACCCGGTGAGTATCTTCGGGGGCTTCATGTTCGATGTCAAGAACGGTTTCTTTGGCACTGCCTTGACGCTGCAAATTGGCGATTTCCAGGCAGCGGGCAGCGCATCGTATGGCCCCTCCGCGCCCGCCCCGGTCGGCGGCTGGTACAGCTTTAATCTGACCGGCGCAAAAGCATACATCAACAAGTTGGCGACGAATTCCGGTCTGACGCAAATCCGCTTGCGCTTCAAGCTGGACGATAATAACAATGCGATTGCCAATTATCTCAGTTTGTACAGCGGCAATGCTCCGGCGGCCAACCAGCCGCAGTTGGTGATTACCTATGTAATGCCGTAGGTACTACGTGCCATAAACACCTGATCTTCAACCCAACGCGCCAGATATTCAAAAAGCAACCCCGGCAATTCCCTACGCGGAATTGCCGGGGTTCGTCGTAAGACGAGGAGATTTGTGTCATAATAGCATCAAGCGTTCACGCAAACAGGTTGTTGGTTTCGATACGGCGGGACAGCACCGCCTACTCAACCAACATATATATCCTCGGAGGTAACAAATGACAAAATTGCTCCATTCCATCCAGACACATATTTTCCTTGCAAAAGCCGGTTTCATCCTTCTCTTGTTGCTGCTCGGCAGCGCGTGCCAGCCCGCCGCTGTGCCTGCGACGGCAGTTCCACTGCCCAGTGTTGCTATTGCTGTGGACACCTTCTCGACGGATACGCCCGAGGCCGCCCCGCTGCCGACGGTGACTGCCGCCGGGCCGGTGTCTGCCCTTTCGGCGGACGGGCCGTGGCTGACCTGGCGCAAACCGGCCACGAATGAACTGGCCATCGTCAACGCGGACGGCACGGGGCGGGTTGCGAGCGCCGCGCCCGATTGCAACTTCAATGCTACGTTCGTGCTGGAAGCCTCCGACGCCAACCGCATGAGCATCCTGGACGGAAGCGTCTACGTGTTCCAGCCGCTCAGTCCCATGCGCAGGCTGGTGTACCGGGCGTGGCCTTCGTGCCATACGGCCTTCACCGGCGACGCCAAAAGCGGCCTGCTGGCCGTCATCACGCGCGCTGCCAAAGACCCCGTCCCCGACCTGGTGATCTACGAGATGCCCGGCGGGAAAATCCGCAGCCGCCTGCCGCTGGTCAGGTGCCCGGCCATGACGTCCTGCGATTTCAGCGACGTGGACTGGTGGCAGTTGCAATGGTCTCCCAACGGGCGCTACCTGGCCTTCCCGGCCATCCTGGACGGCGCTTCGACGGATTTGTACGTCTACGACAGCCAGGACGGCAGCACCCGTCAACTGACCACCGGCCCCGACAGGGTTGCCCAGTTTTGGTGGTCGCCCGATGGACGCTGGATCGTTATGGGAGAAGTTTCGCAGGCTTCGGGCGCGCAAAACCCGTATACCACTTCGCTCTTTGCCGTCTCGGTCAGCACCAGCGATATCCACCTGCTCTACTCGCTCGATACGCCCTTCCCGCAAAACCTGCTGGGCTGGCTGGACAACGAAAAGTTCGTCGTCTACGACGGCCCGGCCTCCTTCCAGGACGCGTCTGGCCTGCCCGCCAGGAACCTGCGCATGATCGACGTGGCCTCCGACAAGATCCAACTGGTCTTTGACGGCAACTTCACGACGGCGCAACTGGAGCCGACCAGCCAGATGATTGTGCTCTATGGCAAACACAACGGCGACCAGTACCAGCAGGGCGCGTACCTGCTCTCGATCGGGGCGTTCACCGTCAAGTACTTGGGGAGTTTCCAGTACGAGTGGAATGATTTTGCGAAGTTGTTTGTCACCGGCGTTGCCTGCAAAGACGACGCCGCGAAAACCCAGGCATTCGACTTCAGCGGCGCAATGCAATGCGCGCAGTTGCCCTTGCGGCCCGATCTCTATCCCTCGCCGGACGGCAAGTGGCAGGTTTTGTTGCAGGACGGCGTCCATTTGGAAGCTGCCGACAAATCGCTCACGCCTGTCAGCGCAGACCCGGCCACCCAGGTCATCTGGTGCCCGGACTCGACCTGTTTCTTCTACGTTGCGAACCAGGCGCTTTACCGCGCTTCCCTGCCCGACCTGACCGTTCAAAAAATCGACGAGGGCCTGGGCGCCGACCAGATCGCAGCCCAATGGGTGGGGGGGAAGTGACGTTCGTTGAAAGCGCCTTTTAGCCGCGCAGCCCGTAAGTCGGAATTTATTCCGACTTACGGGCTGCGTTGTTGGATAGGGAGTATGGCTACTCTATTCCCCAAAAGCCGTTACCTGAACGTCTTCCACGCCAGGCGGCTCAACGTCAGCGCCGACGGGTCTTGCAGCATGGCCCGGGCGTTGCGATTGGCGACGATGGATTGGTGTTCCTGCGTGCCGTCGCCGTTGTCCCAGTCGTGCCAGGCGACGAAGTAGGCGACGGCGGGGTAATCTTTTTGCAGGCGGGTGACGCGCAGGCTGTTGTCGAATGTGCCCTTGCGCGAAGCCTCGCCGCCAATGGCCGGGCCGAACTCGGCCATGCCCAGTACCTTGCCGAACTTCAGGTAAGCGGCGTAATCGCCGATGTCGAGGCTGTCGTTGTAGGCAGTGCCGGCCACAATGTCCACGTAGGCGTCTCCGGGGTAGGTCTGGTCCGCCGGTTTAACGGTTTGCTGCGCGGGGTCGAACCAGGTCGCCGAAGGGGAATAAACCCACAGCAGGTTGTGCAATCCCTTCACCTGAGTGAAATAATCGAACATATCGCGCCAGATGGCAATGTAAGCCTGGGGGTCGTTCGGCGCGCTGGCGATGCCCCACCAGAACCAGTTGCCGTTCATCTCCTGCATGGGCCGCCAGAGCACCACCACGCCCGCCTTTTGCAGCTCCAGCAGGGCGTCGGCAATGCGATCCAGCTTGTGCCGCCAGACGATGGACAGTTCCGACTGCTTGTCCACCAGCAGGCGCAGGTCGATGCCTTTGATGTTGCTGCCGACGCTGCTGGTGGTGCGCGTGTCGGTCCACATGCCGGGATGGTTGTTCAGGTCGGCTTCGTCGTTGATCCACGGGCTGTGCGGCGACCAGTTGATCGTCACCAGCCCGCCTTTTTGCCAATAGTCGATCAGGACTTTATTGGCTGCCGAAAGTTGGTCGGGTCGGTAGATGCGGTCGTGTTCGTAGTCCAGGCCGATCATGCCGGGGGGTTCGGGCAGCGCCCCAACCAGCGGCGCATACCCGAAGGGCGCCGGGCCGTTCACAATCTGGTCGCCGTGCCCGGTATTCTGCCCGACGATCACGCCGGGTTGTTTGCCGGTGGTCAGCGCGGCCAGGTAGGCCAGTACGGCGCGCGCGTCCGCGCTGGCATTGGGGTCGGCGGGGGTGGCCATGGCAGACGGGGCCGGTTTCGGGCCGCCCCCTACTCCGGGGACTTCGCAGGCCGAGAGCAGCAAGGCAAATAGGGCGGCGATGAGTAGGACGGGTTTAAAGATGCGCATGGGTGAGTTCCTGTTTGATGGATGGGTAATTTCTGTAATTATGGCACAGAATTTGGCCGCGCGGAATGGGGATCATCGCGTGGTTTTGTGCGATAATTGGGGGTGCTTGCAAACCATTTCTGTTGAAAAGGAGAAAATGAAAATGGATGGTTCCATGGATATGCTCAAGGTCATTGAAGTGAAAACGCCGGAGGGGCCTGTGCCCGATGGGTTGAAGGTTGCGTCTATTACCGGGCCGAACAGCCTCCAGCCTTTGCCCGCCTGCCCTGTGCTTGCTGTGGGCAGTTTTACCCTTTGGCCGATGAGTTACATCGATAACCGCGTCAGTTTTGGCATGGTCATGTATGATCCCAAAGGGCAGGTCGCGCACCTGGTCGAGAAGCCGGGGGCGCGCTATATCTACAAGATCACCCTCGAAGGCTCCGGTTCTTCTGGTTCGGCAACCTTTTGGGGACAGGCAGACCAAAAGGTGACGCTGTCCCTGGATGAGATTTGCCAGATGTTGTGCTATTCGTAAAGGCTTGTTGTTCATTTCCCTGATCCCCCAAAACCCCGGTTGTTCCTGTAAGGAATGACCGGGGTTTGCTGTGAAGCCGCTTATCTGCGATGACGCGAATAAAGACCAATACTTGCAGATTCAAAACAAACTCATCTATTTCTAAATAATTTCTTGACGATTCTTTGGCATGAGTGTATAGTAACCGAGTAAATTGAACCCTCGTTAGGCGAGGCGGCTGCATGAGACACAGGCCATTGTCCTGAAACGTCGAAAGACGCCAAAGGGTATACCAGGTGAAGTCGGCTTAAGGCTTCACTCAAAGTGGCTGGGAACAACATCCCTACGACGCGCAGTGCCAAAGCTCAACCAGGAGGTGCATCGACTTATTTTATGTGTTGCGATGTTTGCCTCCTGTCTGCCGACGGGAGGTTTCTTTTTGCCGCTGTGCCTGGTAGAACACCAAATTTAGAGCGCAGATGAGAAGGAGGTTGGTGCGTGGACACTGATAGTAATCGAGAACATCCAATGCCGTGCTGGCGAAAGACGTTCGTTCAGGCCTACAGGCGCACTTTCCTCCGATTTGTTGGGGCATAAATTTTTATGCCCATCAACCAATGGGGGAGAGCAACTGTATCCCCGAGGTAGACCGCCCATCGCCGACAATCCTGGCGAGGGCGGTTTTTTTGTTGCCTTCACTATAAAAATGGTTGGCAGTTTACAGAGCGCCGCACAAGCGGCAACTGCTGGCAAAATACAAATCGGAGGTTGCTATGGCTTTTTTGAGTGATATTTTGGGTCGGGTTGTGACCGACCTGGACGGAAATTATGTTGGAAAATTGGAAGACCTGGTTGCGCGCGAGCTGGCCGAGCTCCCGCACCCGGTGGTGGAGGCGCTGGTGATCGACCGGCGCGGCGCGAAGCAGATTGTCCCGTATTCGGCGGTTATGTCGCTGTTTGCTCCCGCCATCCCTTTAAAGTGTCACGTCGAGGACATGCCCATGTATGAGACGAGCGAGAACGACGTTTTTCTCTCGCGTGACGTGCTCGATAAACAAATTATCGATACCGACGGCGCGCGCGTGGTGCGCGTCAATGACCTGGAACTGCTGCGCGTCAACGGCACGCTTTACGTCAGTAATGTGGACGTGGGCATGATGGGCATCCTGCGCCGCATCGGCCTCGGCCACGCCACGCAGGTGGTTGCATCCCGTTTGCATATGAACCTGCCCGAAAATGCTATTTCCTGGGACGCCGTCGAACTGTTACGCCACGACCAGTTCATGCGTCTGCGCGTCCCGGCAGATAGCATCGCCGAGTTGCACCCGGCGGATGTGGCTGAAATCATCAGCGACCTCAACAAGCTGGAGACCAATCAGTTTTTGGAAGCGATGGGCGTCGAACAGATTGCCGATACCCTCGAACAGGTCGAGACCGAATTCCAGGCGGAACTGGTCGAAAGCATGGCGGACGAAAAGGTGGCCGACGTGCTCGAGGAAATGGAGCCGGACGAAGCCGCCGACCTGCTGGCCGAACTGCCCCAGGAGCGCAGCCGCCGTCTGGTGTCCCTGATGGATAAAGATGAAGCCGATGATGTGCGCCATCTTTTGACCTTCCCCGAAGACTCCGCCGGCGGCATTATGACCACCGATTTCGCCACCGTCCCGGCTAATGTGACGGCGGAACAGGCGATTAAACTATTGCGCGAGACCGCCAGGGAGATCGAGACGTTTGTCTATGTTTATGTCACCGATACGTCCAACCACCTGCAAGGCGTGTTCTCGTTGAACGATTTGATCTTTGCCGATCCGCAGGCCCTGGTCGAGGCGTTTATGCACGAACGCATCAAATCAGTCAGTCCGCTGGACCAACAGCAGGATGTGGCGCAGGTCATCACCAAATATGACCTGCTGGCCGTGCCGGTGGTGGACGATCAGGACGTTATCCAGGGGATTGTCACTGCCGACGATGCGCTGGACAAAATTATCCCGACGGCATGGAAGAAGCGCCTGCCGCGTTTTTACCGCTAAGTGAAGGAGGCCAGCCATGAAAAAAGATTTCTTCTTCCAGAATAACAGGCGTTTCTTCTCCGGTCTGTGGAAAAAGGCGCTGATCCTGCTGGCGGTTTTTGGCCCGGCGACGATCACCGCCATGGCCGATAACGACGCGGGCGGTGTGGCAACCTATTCCATTGCCGGGGCGAAACTCGGATACTCCATCCTTTTCCTGCTGCCGGTGATTACGCTGCTGCTGGCAATTACGCAGGAAATGGGCATGCGCCTGACGATCATCACCCGCCGCGGGCTGGCAGATTTGATCCGCGAGAAGTATGGCGTGCGCGCTGCGCTATTCATGTTCATCGCGCTGTTGATTGCCAACATCGGCACACTGGTAACCGAAATTTCAGCCATCAGGACAACCAGCGAAATGTTCAACATTCCGCCAACCCCTGCGATCATTGCCATCGTGCTAATCTCGTTTGTGTTCATCACGCGCGGCAATTACAAGCTGACTCAGAATATCATGCTGCTGGCTTGTTTTTTCTTCCTGGCTTATATCTTTTCGGCGGTCAAGGCCAGCCCCGATTGGGGACTGGCAATCAGCAATCTGTTCTACCCGCACGACCCAATCGTGAGCGCATATACCCCGATCAAGTTCCAGGCCTACATGGGTGATTACCTGATCATCGGCATGGGTGTGCTCGGCACGACCATCACGCCCTGGGGCCAGTTTTTCATCAGCAGCTTTGCTTACGACAAGAAAATCGAAAAAGGCAAAGTCGGTCTGTCTCAGTTGGAAACCTATTGGGGCGCATTCCTGACCGACTTTTTCTCTTTCTTTATGATCGTGGCAACCGCCGCAGCCTTGTTCGCGGGCGGCAAAGGCCTGTTAAATGGCCTGGATGCCGCGCAAGCGATTAAGCCAATTGCGGGGCCTTTGGCGGGGCAGCTTTTTGCCCTGGGCATTTTGAACGCCGGTTTTATGGGCCTGGTGGTTGTCTCGCTCTCCACGGCATATGCCTTTGCCGAGTTTTTTGGCGTCTCCGGCAGCCTGGATGATTCATTCAAGAAAAGCAAAGTTTTTTATTTTTTGTACATCATTCAGTTGGTGGTGGCAACTTCCCTTGTGCTGATTTTCTCCGGCATTTCACTCTTCCAGGTGGCCGTCGTCACCCAGATCATTAATGCAGTCGCGCTGCCGTTGGTGTTCTATTACCTGATTAAGTTGACCAATGATCGCAGCCTGATGGGCGAGTATGTCAACAACGCTTTCCAGAAATGGTTCGCCGTGGCCTGCACGATTGTGATTGTGATTACGTCTGCAGCTACCGTACTATTCTCGGTTTGGGACACGTTCTTCAAAAT
>JBARBA010000324.1:0-6222 GCA_049792555.1 Anaerolineales bacterium | reverse complement strand
CTTGTTGGGCGTGCGGCTGGTCATTAATATGCGTTGTACGCGCTGGCCTTTCCCAGATCCGCACGACCCGCCACTCGATTTTCTCTGGCTGCCCTCGTTCGACACAATGTTTATCCCCATCCCGGTCTCTACGCTGATGCGCGGCGCGCGGGCGGCTTTGCGGACCATCGATGGCGGCGGCAAGGTCTACGCCCACTGCGCCGGGGGACGCCATCGCGCGGTGGCCATGGGCGCGTCGATTCTGATCGCGCAGGGCTACGAAGCCCAGGCGGCGATGACGTTGATCAAGTCGCGGCGCGCTTTCGCCGACCCGGATATTTTTTACATCCGCAGGCAGATTTTGAAGTTTGAGATGGAGTGGAACGGCAAATAACAACTCCAAGTTGGTTTGCTGTATAATCTTTCTATCTTTACGTGGAGCCAGGACATGCGACCAACAGAACGAGAACAACTTAAAGCAGCGTTTGCACAAAAGCTGAGCGAATTTGTCGAAACTTTGAAAGCGCAAGTTTCCACTTCAGATGATCAGTGGACAGTAAAGGGTTTTATTGATGTTTTTCGTGACGTTTACACTATTTCGGCGGATACCAAAATTGTCTCCAAAATTTTGGAAATTCATCTTTTTCCAAAACTACTTGAATTTGCAAACGTAAACAATTATCGGATCGTTCTAGCCGAACAACAAAATTATTATCCTGACCTATCTTTTGTTTATGCAGATGATGAGCAAATAAAGTTTGCCCTGGATTTAAAAACAACATATCGGTTGCCGGATAATCCCGAATTTTGCAATGGCTTTACACTCGGCTCTCATGGGGAATATTTTACAAATCGCAAGAGCCATAAGAATATTCAATTTCCCTATGATGAATACATCGGACATTTTTGTCTTGGCATTATCTATTCACGCTCTGTATCTGAAAAAATTGATGAAACTCGCGTTTATAAAGTCGATGAACTAAAGTCGATCGTTTCAGTGATTGGTAATTTCCAGTTTTTTGTCCGCGAAAAATGGGAAATATCCAGCGATTATCAGGGGAGTTCCAATACAGCAAACCTTGGCAGTATCACTAAAATTAGCGATATTTTGAACGGCAATGGCGTTTTTAAGAATTTGGGCGAAAAATGGTTTGATGACTATTGGATAAACTACGGCAAGATTCAAATGACCATGCCTGATGGCAAAGTGAAGAGAATCACCACACTCAAAAATTATCTGCTATATCGTGGGCAGGATCCAAAACTTGCCCATTCCACGCCGCGCAAACCAGCCCGAAAGAAAAGACAAACTCAAGAATGACCGTCAAAGTTCCGCCATTGAAATGCCAGGGCATCAAAACCAAATTGACAGAATGGATCAAAGACCATGCCGCGCTGGAAACTACCGGCACATGGTTCGAGCCTTTCATGGGTTCTGGCGTGGTTGGATTTAATGTGCGCCCCCATCGGGCGGTGTTTGTGGATGTTAACCCGCATATTGTGGCCTTTTATAATGCGGTCAAAACCGGCGAAATCACTGCCGGAATTGCAAAAGAGTTCCTGGAGCACGAAGGCGCAATTTTACAGGAAAAGGGCGAAAGTTATTATTATGAGGTCCGTGAGCGATTCAACAAAGATCACCATTGCCTGGATTTTCTGTTTTTGAACCGCGCCTGTTTCAATGGTGTCATGCGTTTCAATAAAAAAGGTTTCTTCAACGTTCCGTTTGGACACAAACCTGAACGCTTTGCCAAAAGCTATGTGACCAAGATCGCCAACCAGATCAAATACGTGACCCAGGCAACCGGTCAATACGACTGGGATTTCGTCTGCGGTGATTTCCGCAAAACCATTGTAAGCGCCACGCAAGCTGATTTCATCTACTGCGACCCGCCCTATATCGGCAGGCATGTGGATTATTTCAATTCATGGGGGGAACAGGATGAGCAGGAACTTTACGATCTGCTGAATGTCACACCTGCAAAATTTATTCTCTCCACATGGCATAGCAACCGTCACCGCAGCAATCCCGCCATCGAAAAATATGCTTATCGCTTTATGATTTTGACCAGGGAGCACTTTTATCACGTTGGCGCGAGCGAAGAGAACCGCAACCCAATGCTTGAAGCAATTGTGTTGAATTACAATCCTTTGCCATCGGTTGAGGCGGAGTTGGAAAAGCAATTGGCGCTATTCGAGAAGTCAAAAGAGCCGTATGCCGTTTATTCTGCGCCACCGCTGTAAAAACGGGACACCGGGTTTTGGAAAAAACCCGGTGTCCCGTTTTTTTAAGCTTTTTTACAGGTTCTCCAGTATCTCCTGCATTTCCTTGAGCTTTTTCTGGAACTGCGGATCGCTGGCTGCCGCTTCGACGGTTTGATCGCGCGCGGGGGATTCGGGCGAAAGGGGGCGCGTCAGGTACAGGACGAGGTCGTCGTCGACCGGGACCTGGTCGCCGCGTTGGAGCGCTTTGCCGCGCGACCACGCGCCGCTGCCGTCGGGGACGTAGCCCCGCCGGATGTACAGGCGTTGGGCCGGGCCGTAGTCGCCGGTCAAGCCGACGCCCAGGCCCACCACCAGGGAGCGTTCGGCGGCTCGTTTTTCGGAGGCGTCCAGCAGGGCGCTGGCAATGCGCCTCCGCTGGTAAAGTTTGAGCACGTTCAGGTCGACGATTTCGGGGATGTTGCGCTGCCTGAAAGCCGGGTAGTCCGACAGCCAGACGAGCGTGACGTAACCGGCAAAGTCCCCGTCGTATTCGGCCACGAAGACGGCCCGCAGGCCGTCGCTTTGTTCCTTCAAGTAGCGCCGGTACAGCGCGGCGGGCTTGTCCCAGCCTTGCGCGGCAAACGCGGCAGAGATGCGTTCGGGGTCGGTTTCGGCCAGGGGGCAGATGAGCAGATTATCAGACATTTTTGCAACTCACGGAAACACCGGTTGACGCGCATCGGGGTGTCACCACACTTAAGCGTGGTGGGCAATCGGGACACGGAATACATGGGAGAACACGGAAAAAACCCCCTTAAAAAACTAGCAGAATCCGTGTAACTCCGTGTAATCCGTGTCCAAATCGTTCTTTTTGTGCCTTCAAAAGGTCTCCACAGTTAAGTGCGGTCTCACCCGCATCGGCAGCGCCCCGGAAATGTGTAATATTCTTCGTTCAACCTGAAATGGAGAATATTCCACATAGAATAAAATCCGCTCAATGTAGAACAGAGAGTATTCTGTGTGGAATACTTTCCATTCGGCATGGAATGGAAAGTATTCCACATCGAACGAAGTCCGTTCAGTAAGGAATGAAAAATATTCCAGATGGAACGAAATCCGTTCGGCGAGAGCATCATGGACTTTGTGGCGGCAACTTTCTGGCGCCGGTTGTTGGGATAATCCTGGCGATAAGCCCGGGCATGGCTCCCGGTATGCATGGCATATGCAAACCATTTTGTTGTAGGTGATTAGTATGCCGCATACCACCACAAAACCAGAACATCCCCAATAAGCAAAATAACGAGAAGCCCATACAGGCCCCAAAAAACAATGGCTTTCCTGGTCAAAATGGCCGGGATTGAAATGCCCAGGTAAATGAGCCACCCCAAGCCGCCCTCCAGGTACAATCCCCACTCTGGTATGTGCCATGGCCCCACTTGCAGGATGGAAAATGGTGGTAGACCAAATATCCCTATCGGGAAAAAAATCGTATCCAAAAGGCAGAAAGGGCATGATTTAACATTCGAAACAAAAGAAGGATCCCAGAAGATATAAAATTCGGCCACAAACACTGCCAATAGGATGGTTATGACAATGGTATAAAAACTTTTAGCATAAGAGCGCACGAGGAAGAAATCGGCAATGGATTGTTGGGCACGTGTAACGGAATTGTTTTCCATAACGAAGGCATCCTTGCTTTTTTCTGGAACTGCGGATCGTTTTACTCTTTGACCATCTTCGCCACCGTCACGCCGTCGCCGCCTTTCCTTGTTCCAGCAAGTAGCGCCGGCACTGTGTCCCAGCCCTGAGCGGTAGAGATGCGTTCGGGGTCGGATTCGGTCAGGGGGCGGATCAGCAGGTTTCGGGCAATTTTCTTACGGCCTTATGGTTTGTTTCTCAGGTAGATCATATACGCATAACCCAGCGCTGCAAGCCCAAAAGGAATAATACTGATTAAACCAATCCATACTGGCATAGCATCTTGTAGAAGCAAGAACAGGACGACAAGAACAAAAAGAATCGTGCTAATTTGCCCAAACCATAAAAAGGCAGGATGCAGTGCTTTGGCATTCTTCTTATAAGCTTCTCCCCAGCCGAGTTTAGCTGTGGTTGTAGGCAGCCTTTTTACGAATGGTTGGATGCCGATATACCATCCAATGAATGCTCCCAACGAGAAGATAAGGAAGCTCGGAAGTTCAGCCCACAGAAGATTGCCTGTGAAATCGCTCGTGGGTAAATAACCATTTGCTGTTTGACGCGATACCTGGATTATAAAATAAGGGTTTATTGCAATGATCCACAAAAGAAGGATTGAATATGTGATCAAATAATACAGCCGGAGAAACCTTTGAATTTTCTGTTTGGTTTCCAGGCTATCCACCATGTGGCCTTTTCCCAAAACGCCCCATGGGAAAAACAGATCGTTCCCATCCTTGTCTTTCTTGAAAGACTGATTTACGAAAAAGTCCAGGAATTTCATTTTCCCTTCTCTTTACTCTTTGACCATCTTCGCCACCGTCACGCCATCGCCGCCTTCGCTTGGATGACCTTCCTCGAAGGAGGTCACCTGCGGGTGGCCCTTGAGCGCGGCGCGCACTTCCTGGCGCAGTTTGCCGGTGCCTTTACCGTGGATGATGCGCACGAAGGGCATGCCGGAGAGATAAGCTTTGTCGAGGTAGCTTTCGAGCATGGCGAGCGCGTCTTCGGCCTTCTGTCCGCGCAGGTCAAGCTCCAGGCCGGGGGAGGAAACGAAGGCCGGGCGGCGGGTGGATGGGGGGTCTTCCGGCTTGCCCGGTTTGCCCGATTCTTTTTTCTCGCTGTCTGTTTCCGGTTCTTCGCTCTTGCGCGCCAGGTCCACCAGCTTGGCGCGGATGCGCAGGCTGCCGACCTGCACTTCGGCGTCCGATTCGCCCAGGGTGGTCACGATCCCTTCGCTGCCGAGTGTGCGCACGATGACGCGCTCTCCGAGCGACAGCGGACGACGGTCGTCGGGCGGTGACGGTGCGCGGTCTTCAGGCTTCGGCTTGGCGCGTTCCACCGGCTGCTGGACTTTCTCTTCGACCTTTTCCACCTTCGCTTCAAGCTTTTCCAGCGCATCCAGCGGCTGGCGCAGCTTTTGGAGTTGGCTGCGCAACGACTGGATGCTGCGCTTGAGCACTTCCACTTCCAATTCGCCTTCGGCGCGCGCCTGGGCCAACACTTCGCGGCGCTCGTCTTCGATCTTTTCGAGGCGTTCGTTCAACTCGCGGCGTTGTTTGTGGGCCTCGGCGCGGGCCTTTTCGGCTTTTTCGCTTTCTTTGAAGGCAATCTTGCGCTGACGGTGGATATCGTCGATCAGTTTGTCGGCGCGCAACTCCTCGGGGTCCACTTCGCTCCTCGCAGCGGCGACGATGGCTTCGGGGAGTCCGAGGCGCTGGGCAATCGCCAGGGCGTTGGAGCGGCCCGGGATTCCGATGGTCAGCTTATAGGTCGGGCGCAGCGTCTGGACGTTAAATTCGAGCGAGGCGTTGACCACGCCCTCGGCGCTGTGGGCGAAGGTCTTGAGTTCGGGGTAGTGCGTGGCGACGAAGGTGGTCACGCCGCATTCGAGCAGGTGGGCCAAAATGGCGCGCGCCAGGGCCGCGCCTTCCTGCGGGTCGGTGCCCGCGCCCAGTTCGTCGAGGATCACCAGCGTGCGGGCGTCGATTTTCTTCAAGATGCGGACGATGTTGGTCAGGTGGCCGCTGAAGGTGCTGAGCGACTGCTCGATGGACTGTTCGTCGCCGATGTCGGCGTACACGTCGCGGAAGATGGGCAGCTCCGAGCCGGACTGGGCCGGGATATGCAGCCCGGACTGGGCCATGGCCACCAGCAGCCCGACGGTTTTGAGCGAGACGGTCTTGCCGCCGGTGTTGGGGCCGGTGATGACGACGGCGCGCGTGCCGGGGGCCAGGTCGATGTCGTTGGCGACGGCAGCAGCCGGGTCGAGCAGTGGGTGGCGGGCTTTTAGCAGTTTGAAAGTTTGAAGGTTGAAGGCTGTGCCCTGAGTTTGTCGAAGGG
>JBARBA010000323.1:0-9842 GCA_049792555.1 Anaerolineales bacterium | reverse complement strand
GGTGTCACCACACTTAAGCGTGGTGGGCAATCGGGACACGGAATACACGGGAGAACACGGAAAAAACCCCCTTAAAAAACTAGCAGAATCCGTGCAACTCCGTGTAATCCGTGTCCAAATCGTTCTTTTTTTGCCTTCAAAAGGTCTCCACAGTTAAGTGCGGTCTCACCGATGCTGCTGCCCAAGACTTTTACCGTTTCAGGGGGGACTTCGTGGCTTTGAATCTTGCCAGGACAGGGATCCATACCACCCGGGTGGACGCCAGGCTGAACCATCAGCCTCGCTATCTCTTTATCAGCCTTTCAATTTCCTTCAAAACCGTCTGTAAATCGGGAGCATTTGCCGCGACGACTTCGCTTTCCCCGACATGCTTGTGATGCGGCGCACTGGGCAACTTCGGAAAATGCGGTGCATTATCGTAACGAAAAATCATGCTCCCGTCGGCTCGCTGGTAATGATAGGTGTATGTTTTTTTGATGGAACGTTCCTGCCCAGCAAACAGTTCACGAAAATGCAGCAGTGAATTATCAATAAAATAAACGTTGACGCGCAAAAACCAGACTTCGCCGCGGTCTTCATGGTGCGTTTGGACTTCATAGACGAACGGCGAGGCGAAAAGCAGCCTGTCGACCCAGTGGAGATATTCGTTATTCAACCCGCGCTTCCTTGATGGCATCGCGCTGGGCTTCGAGATGACGCAGGGCTTCCACTTCCATCCACCAATCGAGCAAATCCAGCGTTTCTTCGATCTCGCCGGTTTGGAACTTGCGTTCGAATTCGTTGGTGCTCATATTGTGACGCGCTTCAAAAGGCGCAAGCGCCTCGCGGGTGCGTTGGATGGCATACTCAAGAAGTTTGGCTTCGCGGTCCAGAGCTGTTTCCAGCAAAGGCTTGAAACGCTCGATGTCGGATGTTTGAATGGTAATGTGTTGTAACATATCGTTCTCCTTGCCAGACCAACGTGACTGACTAATCTATTATAGCAAAAAACAAACCATAAAAACTGAAATCCTGACGGGTTTCCGGCGTCGCCTTTGCGGGTCGGTTTTCGCGTCGGCGCGGCGCTTCGACCGATAAGGCTTCGAGGGAAACCCGTCAGGTTTGGGTTGGTTTCAGGTGACAGTCATCTCAAAGAGATGACTGTCACCTGAATTGGAGGTTGTTACGGTATGTAGTATGTAATCACCAACTGCGGCCTCGCCGCCGCCGGGGCATCGCCGCTATACAGGCTGAGAATGTTGGCAATCGCATTGTTGTTATCATCCAGCTTGAAGCGCAGGCGGATTTGCGTCAGGCCGCCGTTCGTCGCCAGTTTGTTAACGTATGCGCTTGCGCCGATTAGGTTAAAGCTGTACCAGCCGCCGACCGGGGCGGGCGCGGAGGGGCCGTAGGTCGCGCTGGCGGCTGCCTGGAAGTCGCCGGTTTGCAGCGTCGCCGCCGTGCCGAAGAAGCCCTTCTTGACATCGAGCATGAAGCCCTGGAACATGGTGACGGGGTTGCCGCCGCCCAGGATGGCCTGCTGCCTGACTTTGAGCGTCACCCCCGTGATGACGGCGTTATCGGGCAGGCTCCCGGTGCTGAACGACAGGATGCCGCGATATTGCTTTCTGGTCTTGTCATCGCCGAGGTTGAAGGTAGTGGCGGTGCTGTTCAGTGTGCCGCCCACGTTGCTGGTCTCGGATGATTCGAGTACCCAACCGTCCTGGGCGGCGATGGAGGTG
Source organism: Anaerolineales bacterium (assembly GCA_049792555.1). Lineage (GTDB taxonomy): Bacteria > Chloroflexota > Anaerolineae > Anaerolineales > Villigracilaceae > UBA5195. The sequence goes on along the minus strand of JBARBA010000323.1, from coordinate 8,121 downwards.
AAAGCCTTCGTGACGGGGGTGGGGGTGCGGGTGATGGTTCGCGTTGGCGTGAGGGTTGGCGTTGCAGTTCGCGTCGTCGTGACGGTTGGCGTCGGCGTGGAGGTTCCCGTCGGCGTTGAGGTGGCTGTCTCAGTGGCCGTTGGTGTAAAGGTCGCAGTCGGTGTTGGGCTGGAAGTGGTGGTTTGTGTAGGAGTGGCAGTCGGGGTAATGTCCAAGACCGAGAAGTTATACGTCGAGCTACAGCCGAAGGAACTGCCTGGGGCCTGTACGATTCGAGCAAAATAAACACCGTCTTGTGGCGCTTGCCAGGTCAGGGAAGATGCGTTCCCGCCTCCGCTATTATCATCCGACGCAAGTAATGTCGCACCGTCCGTATCGTAGATTTCCAAAGTAGTATCCACGCCAGCAGCCAAGTTCGTTGTTTGAATGACATAGTCATTCCCTGTTACAGCGTCAAACTGGAACCAATCTTCGTCCTGGGCAATGTCGAACAGGTTGCTCACCGGCGTTCCATTAGTCTGTACAACGCTGGCTCCATCGTAATGATCGTTGGGTTCGAGGGTATCTGCCGGGCAAACCAACGGCGCTTGCAAGTCAAAGTTACCCGGCTGGCTGGTTTGGGCAGAGGCTTGTTGATTCACTGTGTCAAGAGTGGTTGGTAAAGCAACCCACGCCAGACCGACATCATCCCATTGGTTGATGGTCAATTGATTAATATCAAGATGCGGCATTGAGGCTGGGTCGTAATGAACGGAAACTGTCACCGGCAGGTCAAAGCTATTGGTCGAGGCGCTTGCCATACGCATGGTAGAACTACCGCCTCCGGTCAGCCACTCCAGGACGCGCATCCAGAAAGAGTTGCCGGTCGAGCGCAACGTAGCGGACGCGCCAGCCACAGGCGGTGTATCCCACAATTCCAGCGTCACGGGACTACTGACTGCACCGGCTGGAATAGTAACGGCCAGATTTCCAGATGGGGCGGATGCGCTTCCGCCTGAACTATCCATCTGTTGTTGAGCGGAAAGCGGGTGAATCCAAAGATAGGTACTGGGAACGCTCCAGGGATCAGGGGATGCGCCCTGCCATCCATAAGGATCGACTGCTTCACTTTCTGACCATTGCCCATCTTTGTTTTGATCATGGTAAAGGCCAAAATGAAGGTGAACCCCTGTCACGTTACCCGTTCTGCCCATAATCCCTAGAGGTTGAGCAGTCCTGTCCGTAATAACTGTGCCATTCGTGACCAATACTGATTGAAGGTGGCCGTAGAGCGTTGCATACCCATTCCCGTGATTCACCCAAACATGATTGCCATAACCGCCGCCGCAAGTGAAGTCGCCAACCTGGCAGCTGGTCACAACACCAAAAACGGTTCCATTGGCGGCTGCATAGATTTGTTCATTGGCTTGTGTATTTTGAAAATCAATGCCGTTGTGTCCGTCATAGCAGCTTTCCCGGTTACAGGTAAACTTACTCGTGGCGGCTGAACCGGTGTAAGTGTTTCCAGTCCAGGTCGTTACCGTTTGTCCGGTTGTATTATGGTCAAACCATGAATTCACGCGTCCTGGATTGCTGCCACCATAATTACCATTTGCGGCTATTGAGAAATTGGTATATTGAATGGGTAGATCAAGAAAAGGACCAAATGGAATGTCATTCTCATGCACGAACACATCCCACGATCCCACCGTATCTCCGCTGACTAGATTGCTAGCAATAGACTCAAACGCCACGTAACGCCCGTCGGCGGAGATGGATGGGATTTGAGCCCAATTATTTTCTTGCACGCCGCTCGAATCAACCGAGACGCGCGTCGTATTGTTTGTCTGGGTGTCGCGCACAAATATATCCTCTTTCCCGTTGGTGTCCCCGCTTACCAAATTGCTGGCAGCAGACGCAAATGCCACGTAGCGCCCATCGGGAGAGATGCAGGGGCCGCCAGAGACGTTATTTCCTTGTATACCGCTCGAATCGAGCGAGACGCGCGTGGTATTGTTCGCCACGGTATCGCGCACGAACACATCACTCGTCCCGTTGGTATCCCCGCTGACCAGATTGCTGGCATCGGAATCAAATGCCACGTAGCGCCCATCAGCGGAGATGGATGGGGGATCAAAGCTGCCATTTGCTTGCGCACCGCTCGAATCAACTGAAACGCGCCTAGTAGTGTTCGTCTGCATATCGCGCACGAATATATCGTACATTCCATTCGTATCTCCACTCACCAGGTTGCTGGCAGTGGACGCAAATGCCACGTAGCGCCCATCGGCAGAAATAGAATGCCCGTAAGAGCCGTTATTTCCTTGGGTACCACTCGAATCGAGCGAGACGCGCGTGGTGCTATTCGCCACGGTATCGCGCACGAACACATCACTCGCCCCGTTGGTATCCCCACTGACCAGATTGTTCGCATCGGAATCAAATGCTACATAGCGTCCATCGGCGGAGATAGAGGGTGATCCAGAGCTGCCATTCGCTTGCATGTCGCTCGAATTAACCGAGACGCGCGTGGTGACGTTCATCTGGGTATCACGCACGAATATATCATCGTCCCCATTGGTATCCCCACTGACCAGATTGCTGGCATTAGAAAAAAATGCCACATAGCGCCCATTAACAGAGATGGATGGATATTGAGAGTCACCATTCCCTTGCACACCGCTCGAATTGAGCGAGACGCGCGTGGTGATGTTCGTTTGTGTATCGCGCACAAACACATCATTCGTCCCATTCGTATCCCCGCTCACCAAGTTAGTGGCATAAGACATGAATGCCACGTAGCGCCCATCAGCAGAGATAGAAGAACCATAAGATGCGCTATTTCCCTTCACGCCGCTCGAATTGAGTGAGATAAGCGTGGTGTCGCCTGCGGCGGCCAGCGCTGGGGTCGGGTTGATCACTAAGAAAAATAGGATCAGGATGATGATAAGGCTTGTAAGAGATTTGAAATACCGCGCGTTTTTCATAATGCCCTCCGAATGAGAATTTGCCTGCGATGGATTTGTGATGGTTAAGATAATTGATTATACGTCCAACGGGATGCGGAATTCCAACCACCTTTGATAGACCCCAACCCCCATATGGGGGCAGGCGGTTTCTTCCCTGATAAAAAGACCCTAAAGGTTTCTTCCGTTAAGAGTTGGGTCTGTTACGTAAGCCGGGCTTGCATATCAGGGCGTTCGTTGGCGAAGAAAACCTTTAGGGTCTGGCATGTCAAGGCGCGAGTCAGCCAGGAAAATCCCCTACGGGGGCAGGCTCTTTAGGGTCTGGATGCGTGCGAGCGAGATTTGATTTTTGGCACGCATGGGTTCCCTCCGGTAGGATCGAACGAGAAATTCGGGTGTGGGCGTTAGGTGAGTCCCTGTAATCATTGTACTGAGTTGCGGGGGCAAAGGCAATAGGCACGTGTACTGAATTTGTGATGAGTTTTCCACCGGTGATAGACCCTAAAGGTTTCTCCTGTTAATAGTTGGCGCGTTAAGTGGGTCAAGTTCTGCATACCAAGTCGCTTGTTAGCGAGGGAAACCTTTAGGGTCTGACATTTGGTAGGGTCTCGTATTTTGGGATAAAATAACCTCATGACCAGCCCGTCCCCGCTACTCTACGATACTTACTACCACATCTATAATCGCGGCAACAACCGCGAGAATATTTTCATCCAGGAACGCAACTACGAGTATTTCTTGAATCTGTACGCAAAATACATCGAGCCTGTTGCCGACACATTCGCGTATAGTTTGTTGAGAAACCACTTTCATATATCGCTGAGAGTAAAATCTGAAGAAGAAATATTAAAGACCCTAAAGGTTTCTCCCGCGAACAAGAACCGAGTCGGGCAAGGCAGTTCTGCAAACCAGGGCGCGAGTCAGTCGAAAAAACCTTTAGGGTCTGGAATGTTAGGGTCTATGTATCCATCCAAACAATTCTCGGATTTTTTCAACGCCTACGCCAAAGCGATCAACAGCGCCTATGGCAGAACCGGCAGCTTGTTTCAACATCCCTTTGGCCGCGTCCTGATTACCAGCGACCGCCAATTTTGGAACGTGATCGCCTACATCCACCAGAACCCGCAAAAGCATAAGTTCGTGGCTGATTTCCGCGATTGGAAATGGTCCTCCTATGGCATCCTGCTGGCCGAAAAGCCTACCAGGTTAAAGCGCGATGTTGTCTTTGATTGGTTCGGCGGGAGACAACAATATCTTGATTTGCACCAGGAATGGGTCACAGAAGCAAATAGCAAGTGGTTTGCGGAAGATGATGATGATTGAAAGACCCCCCAACCCCCATGCAGGCCCAGGCGCGCAGAACGGCCCGGCCCGCGCGAAAGACCCGCTCCTGCCGCCCTAAAGACCTGACGTGTTTCCGGCGTCGCCCTTGCGAGTCGGCCTTCGCGTCAGCGCGGCGCTCTGACCGGCAAGGGGGGCCGCGGAAACACTTCGACAGGCTCAGTGCATCGCCCGTCAGGTTTTGGACAAGAAAAGCCGGGGAAAGCACCGGCAAGGCCGGTAGGCCGCCGGACCAGGTATGCGGTCTGGTCCGCTAAGGTCGGTAGGCTGCTGGATTGGGTCGGTAGGCCACCGGGTTGGGTCGATAGGCCGTCGGACCAGGTATGCGGGCTGGCCCGCTAAGGTCGGTAGGCCGCTGGATTGGGTCGGTAGGTCGCCTGACTATGACGGTAGGCCGCCGGACAAGGTATGTAGGCTGTTACGGTAAGGTCGGTAGGCCGCTTGGTTGGGTCTGTAGGTCGCTGGGCTTGGTCTGTAGGTCGCCAGACTAGGCATGTAGGCCGTCAGACTGGCTCTGTAGAGAGCCGGATTATGCCGGTAGGCTGCTCGGCTAGGCCGATAGGGTGATAGACAAGGCCGGGAAAGCGCAGTATAAAGCAGGCAGACCAGATCGACCCCATCGCCGCTCCAACGCAAAGATGCAGTCTCGGACGTAGCCGCCTCGAAGCGGCTTCCATCAACTTAGCCGGTGGGCGCTACGCATCCACCGGCATTCGAACCCAGGAAAGGATGATCCCATGACCGATGAACCCGTTTCACCCCCCGCTCCCACCCCAACCCCCAAGCGCGCCGCGCCGCGCGCCGAGCAAGACCAGGAAATTGCCAATATGATCACCGAAACGCGGCAGATGATCGGCGTCGCGCAAGACGACGCCGAGTTGGCTGCGCTGCTGGCCACGCGCGGCTATGACGCCGACACGCTGGCCGAAGGCCTGTCCCTGCAACAGGCTGCGCAAGACGCTTTCACCGCCCGGCAGGCGGCCAGCGCCGCGCAAAAGCAGGCCATCGCCAACGCGACGGAAGCAGAAGCCGCCGCGCGCCAGGCATACACCGATTTCCGCCAGACCGCCCGCGCCCTCTTCGCCGCCTCCGCCGAGCGGGCCGCCCTGGGGCTGACCGGCGATGTGCCGCGCGACGCGCAGAAATTCATCACCCTGGCGCGCGCCTCGTACGCCGCCGCGCAATCCGCGCCCTACGCCGCCGCCCTTTCCAAGTACGGTTTTTCGGGGCAGGCCGTTGCCGCGCTGGACGCCTTCTCCAAAGCAGGCGAGGCGCAAAACGCCGCGGCCGCCGCCGCGGTCAAAGCCACTGCCGACCGCGACGCGACGGCCAAGGCCCTGAAACAATGGAGCAAACAATTCAAGAGCATTGCCGCGGTGGCCCTGCGCGCCCAACCGACGCAGGCCAAAAAGCTGGGGCTGTAAATAGATCCTGCTGCAAATCAGAAAACAAACGAACGGCTGCCTGTGCGCTGGCCGTTCGTTTGTTTTTGAAAACCCGGCGGGGTTCTGAGATCGCCTTTACGAGTTGGTTTTCGCGTCAGCGCGGCGCTTCGACCGGTGGGGATTCCGGGAAAACCCGTCAGGTTTTGGTTTACCGACTATAAATCCGGCCCCTTTCCGTTGCCGGAAAGGGGCCGGATACTTTTCACCGATACCCTGCGACTGCTCACCCTGGGAGAAACTGCCCCGACGGGTTCCGGCCCCGAATACGGCCGGCGCAGCCCGCCTTTGGAGTTACCGCACCTTTTTTGAGTCGTATGTGCGCCCCTTCCAGCGGATGCCCTGCCCCGCAAGGCTCTTCCAGGCAGAGACGAACATCATGGCAGCGAAGACGGCCGCGCCGATTGGCGTGGTCAGCGCGTATCCGCGCGAGATACGCATGGCGTGGGCCACCCTCGCGCGCGCATAGAGCATGGCTGCCCAGACGATCAGCGCTTCGATGAGCGCCAGCACGGCCTGGAACCCGCCGCCGTTAAAAAACCAAACCAACCCGAAGAGCGGCCAGAAGGGCATAAACAGCGTCGCCGTCAGCGCCAGGAACGCGCCAAACGCGCCGAGTAGCAACATGCCGGGGCGGTCTTTCAGGCCGAGATAGATATTTTTCGTCCAACCTTCCCACATGCCGGGCAGGGAGGTGTACATGCGCGTCTTTGCCAGGTTGTAACCGTCCGCCAGCACCAGGCGGTAGCCGTTCCATTTGACCTGCTCGGCCAGGGCTTTGTCTTCGACGATCTGGTTCTTGAGGGCTGCGTGCCCGCCGACGGCGTCGTAGACGCTGCGTTTGATGAAGATGAACTGCCCGTTGGCGACGGCGTCGCGCTTGCGCGGGTCGTTGACCTTGCGCGGCGAGAACCCGATGGAAACGGCGGTAAAGACCAGCGGCAGGATGACCTTTTCCCAAAAAGTCCCCATGATTTGGCGCGTCATCATCGTGTACAGGTCGGCGTCCGTTTTTTGGGCGTTGTGCAGTACCGCGGAGAGCGCGTTCGGTTCGAGGAAAGTGTCCGCATCCACGAAGCACAGCCATTCGCCGGTAGCGGCCCTGGCAGCCTGGTAGAGGGCGTGGGGTTTTCCGGCCCAGCCTTCGGGGAGTTCGTCCCCGAACAAAATCACCAGCCGCGAATCATCCCGGGAAAGTCCGGTCAAAATTGCAGGCGTGGAATCCGTCGAACGGTCATCCAACACCAGCGCTTCGAAGTTGGGATAATCCTGCGCCAGCACGGCCTCGACGCAGCGTTGGATGTTGGCTTCCTCGTTGCGGGCCGGGATAATGACCGAAATGCGCGGCCCTCCGGGCGGCGGCGGGGCGGGCGTGGCGACGATCTCGAGCGCGGCCTGGGTATGCATCCAGTAAAGCACGACCAGGGCAACGATAAAGATGAGGGTGGAGAGAGCGAGATAGAGCGTCATCAGATCACTCTTACGGTTGAACCGCTTGGCGTCTTCTCCACTTCGATGCGGTTGGGGAAGGATTCTTTCAGGTCTTCGAGATGGGTGATGATCAGGATTTTGGCAAAATCGGGCTTGATCAGGTTGATGGCTTCGATCAGCCGTTGGCGGCCCTGGGCGTCTTGCGAGCCGAAGCCTTCGTCGATGACCAGCGTTTGCAGGCGCGCGCCGGTGCGGCGGGCCAGGATTTCAGAGAGCGCCAGCCGAATGGCAAAGTTGACGCGGAAGGCTTCGCCGCCGGAGAACATTTCATAATCGCGCGCGCCGACTCCGTCGCTGACCTGGATTTCGAGCGTCTCTTTCAGGTCGTCGCGTTTCTTGTCTTTGTAACCGGCCTGGGTGACAAAACGCACCGACATCGTGTCGCCGGAGAGACGGTTGAGCAGTTCGTTGGCTTTTTCCTCGATCTGCGGCAGGGCCTGCTCGATCAACAGGGCCGGGACGCCGTCCTTGCCGAAGGCGCGCTCCAACGTTTTATGGCGGCCAATCTCGACGGCCAATTCGTTGCGGTGGGCCTCCAACTCGGCCTTGCGCGCGCGCAGGTCGTCGAGCACGCTGACTTTTTGGCGCGCCGCGCCGACCTGGTCGCGCAGGCGGTTCTCGGCCTCTTGCAGGCGCAGCAACTCGTCGTAGGCCGCATCCACGCTGGGGGTCTGCTGCTCGGCCAAAGCCAGGGAGGCAGCCGCAGTGGCGTATTCATCTTCCTGGTTTTGGATTTCAGATTGCAGATGATTGACTTCGGCGCGCAGTTCGGCGATTTCGCGTTCGAGCGGGGCCAGCGCCGCCCTGGCGGATTCGAGCGCGCGGAAATCGGCTTCGGCGGCGCGCCCGGCGGATTCGGCGCTGCGGGCGCTCTCGTGCGCGGCAGCGTCGTAGCCCAGGGC
>JBARBA010000322.1:0-7917 GCA_049792555.1 Anaerolineales bacterium | reverse complement strand
CAGGGTATTTAGCCCAGCATACAAAAAAAAGGACCAACAAAGGGACGTTACGCAGAGAATAATGAGCACAAAAATCCAACCTGAACGATCAATTTTTTGAAAACCTGATGCTTTTTCTTGGAAGTTTTCCATTACATTTTGGTTAGATATGAATTCTTGATCCGGCAAAATCCACATGATTAGAAATGCTATGCCTGCTCCAAACATAGCACCTAACAAAGCCAAAACATAGTCGAGTAAAAATGCTTTGAGTGTGACTAAAACTGGTTGGTTTCAAGGCGCTCCACGAGTTCCAGCCGATTGGTCGTGAGCGGTGTGCCATACAATTCTCGATGGCGTTGAAGGCGACGGAATTTATGGAAATCATCCCAATCGCCGTTTTCGTTCACAGCGCGCAACGCCAGCAAAGCTCCAGCGCCGGCGATGGTCCAACGCATACCCGACAATTCCATGCGATCTTTGACGAGATGACGGCAAGCTCCTTCGATCACACCTGTCCCGATAGGCCAACCTTGGCGCAAGTATTCGGCATAGTCCATAAAAGGTTGATTTCGTCGGAAGTAATTGGCTACTCCGCGCAATGATTTGGCGGACTGACTCTTGGGAGCAAGAGAGTTGGCCATGTCTTCCAACAATTGAATGACTTGCTCGGTGTGGCTGGACAAGAGTTGAAGCGCCTGTGCCTCGACCCATTCTGTGCGATGCGGGTCAGTTTCCCCATAGAGTGCCGTGCCTGCTTTCCAAAGATATTCCATGGCGTGGATGATGTCCAAGACGAGGGAAAAACCTGGCAGCCGGACCAACATCTGCTTTTGCAAAGGTTCTGCGCCATCGGTAAGCGCCAGACGTTGGCAGATATGTTCGCCTTCTCGGCGCTGCACCCACGTCGCCAAGCGTTTGATTGCTTGCTCTTTGCCTTTCAAGCTGGCGAAGATTTGCTTGTGTTGGGGAGCGGGACGTTCTGTAGAAGGCTCACCTTTCTTGAACAGAGCGTTGAGCACCTCCTGTGGAGTGCGGAAATAGGCATCAATCGTGTACACCGCAGTGGCAATGGCCTCTTTTTTCTGCGTTTTCTTGTCTCCTTTGCCACGTCGCACCTTCAAATTCACCTCACGACGCACCAAGGGCACCCCTTTACCATCTAGGATCGGGCCTTCCTCGGCGCTGGGGAACGCCGCTTTTTGGGCATAGTACGCTTTCACGCTCTGGCTGTGTTCCGCCACACTGGTCTCCATGGCCAATTCAGACAAATTCAATCCCAACAGCCGCGCTACCACTCGCAACCCTTTACCGTACGCATCTTCCACGTTCAGCATTTCGGCGCTTTCCATCAGCAGATCGGAATAGCAACGCTTCGACAGGCTCAACGCCTCGTCCAATGGAGCCTCTCCCTGCCCTCCCCATGCATAAAAGTAGGCACGCTCAATCGTCAGCTTGCCGAAGATCGAAAAGTAATCGCGCCCTTTCTGCGAATGATACCGCATTACTGTCTTGTCACTTTTCACCAGCACGGTATGTGATTCACCTTCCACTCGCTTCATCACAAACAACCGCAACAATTGGTAGCCCATATGCAATATTTGTCGAAACAAACTTCGCTCCATTTGGTCAATCGTCGCCGTCTGTGCCTGCGGCCCGGTTACGAACGCCAGCAACTGCTCGAAATCTTCACGCAGTTGCGGTATCATTTGACTGGAGTTGAAAGTCATGGCGCACCTCCTGAGAAGAATGTTTTGTGCAAACCAATCATCTCAGATTGTCGCATCTCTTTCAACTCCTTTTCTCTCAATATGCTACCAACTCATTTTAGTCACACTCATTGCAATTGCACATCACTGCCTAATCCGACAAACAGGTTGCGATGCCCTTTTACCCAAACGTCCAGGCCCTCTGACTTTTTGATAATCTCACGCCTGACTTCGTCCGGGCTTACGAGACGCCCGTCGTCAATCAACTGTTCGAAATGCTTCCAGAAGCCGGGGAAATTCTTGATGGGGTAGCGTTCACTCCATGCGGAGATGATGGAACTTGTATCAATGCAGTAGATGGTCATAAACCGCCCTTACTTGTTGGATTCATCTCATTACCTCGAACTCGATTTTAGGTACATAACTGGTCTTGACACCCAGCAAATCGCACAAGGAATTGAGAGAAATTCTCTTTTCATAGTATGAGCTTAAGGCGAGTTGCACAAACCCTTTTCCAAGGCTGCTGACAACGCGCTTTTCAAACTTCACCACAACCTTCCCGCCCTTTTGGTTGAGTTTTTTGTATTCTTCGATAAATTCCTGGCGCTTGGTTTCATAAAAGGAGTTGGTTGTCAGCCCAAGCGTCAGCAGACGGCGAAGCACTACTTCCCGGCTGACTGAGAAAGTGCGCGCGATCATGTCCAGGTCTTCCTTGTCCCACTCTTTGCGACCCTTATTCATAGCGACGATGGTATCTTGAAGTAATTGTTCCCGGGGAACCAAAACAGCCCCCGCCACATAATTGCAAAAGACCTCGACTGCCATTTCGTCTCTGTAGAGATGAGATGCATTACCCCATTGGCAAATCCCACCTTGGTGTAAGATGATGTGAGTTAGTTCATGTAAGAGACTGAATATTTTCCCGTTGGGCATGTCTCTACTGTTAAGCGCGATGACAGGCAAGGGAGATTCACCGATTGAAAATGCTCTCATTTCTTTTAGGGGTATCTTGCCAACTTGTGTTACCAGAATACCGTAACTTTCTATCATATCTTTCCAGACTCTTAACGCCTGGTAAGAGTCGCGCCATGACTCTTGTGTTTTCCAAGAAAGCCCCAATTTCTCCCTTATTTCGAGAGCCAGTTTTTCGGGTGAATCGGATAATTTTGCAGAAACTTTTAATTCAGGGAAAGATTCTCCACTCTCTTCCATAAGAGAGATGGCCGTTTCCCTGAATTCTGCCGCCCATCGGATGGCGCGTTTCAATTCGGGCAGCACGACAGGAGCAGTTTCGGTATCCGCGAGTTTCCTAAAATCTCTAAGCGTTTGAAAATCTTTCGGAGGAGTGGGTAAATAGAATACTGCCAAAGGACGTTTGTAAATTTCGGCAAGTTTATGGGCTTTGGCCAATGAAGGTTTTTCTTCCCCGCTTTCCCAGGCAATAAGTTTTTCCACAGAAACACCAGCGCGTTTAGCCGCGGTAGCCAAATCCAAACCGTAGCTGTCTCGCGCCCATGCCAGGACTTCCGGGGTTATTAGAGCTTTGGGTGACGCCATTGCATGTCTCCAGTGGAAAATCTATGCCCATTCTATCTTATTTTCATCGAAAGACAAGGGGCGGGTCCAAGACCCGCCCCTACGCAAAATGCCGCATTACCATCCGCTCCTGCCCTTCCGGCGTCACGTCGCGGAAACCGGCTTTTTCGAAGGTCGCGGGCGACCCCATATAGGTGTAGAGGCGCGCGCCGGGCGGGACCGGGTAGCCTTCAATGATGGTTGCGCCTTGCGAAACGGCGTAGGCAACGGCGGCTTTGAGCAGGCCGAGCGTGACACCCTGGCGGCGCGCGCGGCGGTCGATGAAGAAGCAGGCCACCGACCAGACCGGCGCAGCGTCCAGGCGGGGCAGGGCGCGGGAACGTTCCAGGGCGGCGTAGCTCTCGCGCGGCGCAACCGAGCACCAGCCGATGGGTTCGCCGTCCAGGTAGGCCAGCACGCCCACCGGCGCATCGCGGCAGACCAGGTCGGCGAGCGCCGCGATGCGGCTTTCTTTGGTCGAGCGCCGGTACTCGGCGCTGGTCATGCGCCAGCGCATACACGAGCAGTAGCGGAATTTGCCGTGCTGCGCCGAGAAGCGCTCCAGGTCCGGCAGGCGCGCGGGCGTCACGGGATGAAATTCAAGTATCGCGGAAGACGGTTGTTTCAAGTTGCTCACCTATCGTTGGACAAGACAAGACCTCCGAGTTCTTTAAGAACTCGGAGGTCTTCTTGGAGTTATTTCACCTGCACACTCAACGTATAGCTAACCACCGCCCCGGCGCGGGGGACGACCTGAATGATGTAATCTTCGGTGGCGGGCAGGGTAAAGTCGAATGCCGTCTGTTCGACGACGTAGCGCAGGTAGGGCTGGCCGTCCTGGTAGCCGTAGACGCTCAAGACGGCGTTGCCGCCGGGCGAATCGAGCTTGAGTTTCATTTTCTGACCGGCGTCCGCGCGCAGCACGTAAGCGACGTTCAGGCCGCCGGGGGTGGAGCCGCTGCGTTGGGCCGAGATTGCGCCGGGTTCGAAGGTAATGCGGGCCGGGGTGCTGACGTTGAGCGTGAAGTTTTCGACGCTGGCCCCGCCCGCGATTTGGATCAGGTAGTCCTGGGTGGTGATCAGCATGGTCTCCCAGGAACTGGATTTCTCGGAGGGGGAGAGCAAAACGATGCCGTCTTTCAGGCCGGTGATCGAAAAGGTCACATCGTTATTGAGCGAACTGACCGAGAGGATCATGGGCTGCCCGGCAGCCGCGCCGAGCAGGAAGTCTTTGACCTGTCCCTGCTGGATCTGGCCTTCGACGATGTCGGCAGTGGCGCCCGTCGCAAAGTTGATGCGCGTTCCATTGGGCAGGTGGGTGGCCGTCGGCGCGGGGGCGGATGTGGCGGTGGGCGGCAGCGCGGTGGCCGTCGGGGGGATGGCTGTCGCTTGAGCCGTAGGCGAGGCCAGCGGCAAGGGAGTGATGGCTTCCAGCGTTTGGGCCACCGTCGTGGAGATGAAACCGGGGGGAAGGGTGGTTGGCTGCTGGGTCCCGGAAACTTCGCAGGCCAGGATCGACGCGACAGTGACGATTAAGATTGCCAGGAGTTCCATGCGCCTGACAAGGGTGGATGTGTTTTTCATTTTTCTCCTTACTGTGTAATGATCGGTTTGATGACCGTCCAGATGGCGGCTCCGTCGGTGGTCTGCACCAGGGCGGCTTCGCCGTCCGAGCGGGCGATGGCCCAGCCGTTCAGCATGTCGCTAAAGGAAAACTGCCCATCCCAGTCAACGGTTTTGACGAAGGACCAGGTCTGCCCGTCCGAGGCGCTCAGGTAGATATCGCGGCCAAGCAGCAGGGCGTTGTTGGCGTCGAAATAGATCAACTGGTCGCGCGCCGCCTGAACCCCGTCCGGCAGGTGTACCGTCTGCCAGGCAGCCCCGCCGTCCTGGCTGGCGTAGAAGTAGCTGGTGAATTGTTTGGGCGGATCGTTATAGTCAAAGCAGCCGACCAACAGGCGGATGGCGCGAGCGGAGAGCAGGACGGGCTGGTAGGTTTCGCAATAGGGATACTGCGTGAACAGGCCGGGCGCATCGGGCGGGGGCGGCAGTTGGCGGCCCTGCCAGGTGAGGCCGCCGTCGCCGGTGACGTCGTAGGCCGGCGGCCCGGCGGCGTATGCGCCGATGGTTTGGATGGTGCGCAGGCCAAAGTTGGCGTCGGCAAAGACCATCCCGGTATAGTCGTCGCTGACCTGGCCGTCCAGGGAGGTCCAGGTCAGGCCGCCGTCTACGCTATGGAAGAGTTCGTGGTTGTGATGCGTCCCGGCCCCGACGTAGACGCCGCGCACCAGCGCCCAGACGTTTTTGGCGTCGAGCGCGGCGAACTCGGCCCACACGCTGTCGCCGATTACCTGGTGGAGTAGCGGCGGCCCCGGCGTCCAGGTGTGGCCGCCATCCGTTGTGCGCCAGATGGAGGCTTCGGGAGCCACGTGGCCGTCCTTTGCGAAGACGACCCAGGCGGTTCGAGCATCCAGGAAAGCGCCGTAGGCTTGGTTCTTTGCGCCGGAGGGCAGGTTTTCGGGCGGCGTGACTTCACGCCAGGTCTGTCCGCCGTCCGCCGTAGTCAGCACGTACGCGCCGCTGATGCCCCAGCCCTCGTTTTGGCTTTTCATGGCAATCGAGTCCAGTGGGACGGGGTCGCCCGCCATGAAGTCGTCTGCGACGGACGGCTGGGGCGCAGCCACCGTCGGCGCAGGTGGCGCAGCCGTCAGCGTGGGGGTTGGCCCTTGAGTGGGAGTCGGTTGAGTAAACGGGAGCAGGCCGGGGGTGGGTGTGGCGGCGGGCGCGGTCAACGTCAAAGGGCCGCAGGCCAACGTCGCTGTTAAAAATAGCGCGAACAGAACAGGAAAACGGATTCTGGTGTTCATGGCCGGACTCCTTTAGGGGAACAGGGGGGCTTACGGCAAATTCGTCACGAAGGGGCGCTTGTCTTTCTCGCACAGGGTCTTGATCATCCTGCGGGCCGACATGGCGCCGGTGGGCAGGCCGCCGCCCGGCTCCACCCATTGGCCGATCATATAGAAGTTTTCCAGGCCGGGCAGGGTTTTGCGCAGCCCTTTGCCCGACATGGTGAGTTTCATGGTTTCGGCGGTCATCTGCCAGCCTTCGAAGGAGCCTTGCCAGTTGCCGGTGTAACGTTCGAAGGTCAGCGGCGTGGCAACGTCCACCACCTCCACCTGGCCCGCCAGGCCGGGGATGCGTTTGTCGAGCTGTTCCATCACGGTGATGGCGATCTGTTTCTTTTCGGCCTCGTAGCGTTCGCTATCGCCCGCCAGTTCCTTCCAGTATTTGTGGTTGGAGCTGAACATGGCTTCGACAACGGATTTCCCGGCAGGCGCCAAAGTGGGGTCGTAGCAATAATGCTTCATGTTCATGCTTGGGCGCGCTTCACCGGCAATGCTGATGGGTTGGTCCAGTTTCCAGGTGACGGCGTGCGGCGTTTGCGAAAGGTCGCGCGCCACGCCCAACGAGACCAGCACGAGCGGCTCAAAGATGGGCATGGTTTCGTAGTAGCCGCGGATTTCGTCGTCGGCGTATTTGTTTTCGAGCATGTCGAAGATGGTGGCGTGGCCGTCGGCGGCAGAGATGACCACGTCGGCGCGGTGTTCGGAGCAGTCGGTCAGGCGCACGCCCACGGCGCGGCCATTTTCGACCAGGATTTTTTCCACGCGCGATTTGTAGTGGATCTCGCCGCCCAGCGCGAGATAGCGTTTTTCAACGGCCTGCGAAAAGGGCAGCGAGCCGCCGATGGGATAACCCGCATTTTGGTTGTGCATCCAGGCCAGCGTCATTAGCAGGGCCACCAGGGCAAAATCGGGGCCGAACAAGTCTGTCAGCGCCTGGCGCATGAACGGGTCAGTGAACCGGTCGGCAAAATTCTTGGTGGTCACATTCCTGTATTTACCGAAGACTGCCAGCGCCGGCGCCATCGAAACCAGGCGGAGAATGCCTTTCATCCGGTCTGCCAGGTTGCGCGGGCCATCGGGCGGGGAATCGGGGAAGCGGGTTAATTTGCGGATGGCGTTGCAGAATTCTTCGATGACTTTCGAATCGGCGGGGGCCAGTTCTTTCATGTGTTTTTCCAGCCGGTCGACGTTGGTGTAGATGGTGAGGGCTTTGCCGTCCGGCCCTTCAATGCGCCAGAATTGCTCGTGGTTTACGACGGTCTTGTCTTGCAGCGCACCCAACTCGGCCCAGATTTTGTTCAAGCCGGAGCCGGGTTTGGAGCCGACCAGCCAATGGATGCAGCCGTCAAAGGTGTAGTCTTTGCGCTTCCAGGCGGTACACAGGCCGCCGGGCTGGGTGTGCAACTCAAAAATTTGGGTCTGGTAGCCGTTCATTTGGCCGTAGCAGCCCGCCGAAAGTCCGGCGATGCCGGCGCCGATGATGATGATCGATTTGTTCATAGCAGGGTTCCTTTGTTTAATGGTTGAATTATTCCGCCGCAATGCGGCTGGTGTTCGCAGCAAACTCTTACGGCTCTTTGGTATCGAGTGGGAATAGAACGCGGATGGCGCAGATTAAGCGGATTCGGGAGCGGATGAGAACCGGGCAAACGGATGGATACCCGCCAGCAGGGGACACTACGCTAATTCCGAAAGAATCCAAATGCTTACAGAGCAAACACAAACGCTTTACGGTATAAATACCAGGC
>JBARBA010000321.1:0-5325 GCA_049792555.1 Anaerolineales bacterium | reverse complement strand
GCTGCGGGCGGGCCACCGCCGCAGAGGGGCGCGGGGTAGCCGCAGCCGACGGGCGCGGAGAAGCGGCATAGTTCGTCGCCGGGCGGGCGGGAGCCTGGTCGAAGCGCTTGACCGGTTTTTCGTACGTGGGCCGCTGATCGGCCATCGAGAACAGGCGCTCGCCGGCCATGGCAAAAGTCCCGATCAGCAGCAGGCGGATGATCCAGACCATGATCGCCACAAAAACGGGGATCACTTTGGTCAGCGTTTCCTGTCCAAGCATGGCCGTCCCCTGCGGGCTGTGGTTGCTGATCGCAACCGCCACGCCCCACCAGGTGAGCGCGGCGTTCATCGCCGCCGCCAGGAGCCACGCGCCGAACAGGTACCAGACTTCGGCAGGCTCGTCACGGCCCTGCTCCGGGGTGAACAGGCGCGCGATCCCGGCAAAGTCGATGCCGCAGAAGGCAATCGACAGAATGGTGGCCCAACGCAGGCCCGCAAAGGTCAGGTCTTTGCCGAGCAGGTCGGTCAGCGCGAAATCGGTGGTGCTGTAGTTGAAGACTTCAAAAGCCAGCAGCGCCACCAGCAGGATGATCCCGAACAGCGACCCGCGCCGCAGACCGTTCTTGCGCAGCAGGGAAAGGAATTGGATGGGGTAATTTTTGTTCATGGCGCACACTCCTTTGTTACACAAAAACCATATCGAAGGTGACTGTCACTTGCCGAGTCGACGTCAAAGTTGTTTTGGACTCAAGTGACAGTCACCTGTAATACAGCTAATATAGAACATATTTTCTAATAAGTCAAGGTACGATTGCCCTATTTTTCATGGCAATTTCCGCCCAGAAAAAACGCAACATTGCGCTGTGCATTTGACCGCAAGGGGTATACTTTACCCAGGTGCTTATGAAACCATTATTAAACCGACGCCAGTTTTTGAAATGGATGGGGCTTTCGGGCCTTTCGCTTTTGCTCACCAAATGCGGGTTCGGCCCCATCCCCACGCTTGAGCCGACCCTGACCGGCGCCCCGTCGCCGCTTCCATCCGATACGCCTTTTCCTCCGCCTACAGCGACGACCGCCCTCCTGCCCACCGCGACACTCCCCCCGGCTCCTTCAGCGACCCCGTCCTACAAGGCGCTCACCGCCATCGGGCGGGCCACCACCTATGATGTGGCCGTGCTCCGCCGGGAATTGGAGACCATGTTCGACGGGCTGGGTGGCCTGGGCGACATCATCCGCCCCGGGGCGCGGGTGGCCCTCAAGCCCAATCTCACCGGCGGCACCTGGACAGATTCCACGCTGCCCGCCCCCGCCACCGAATTGTTCGCCACACACCCGGCGCTGGTCCAGGCGTTGGCCGAACTGCTGATCGACGCCGGGGCCGGCCATATCCGCATCATGGACGGGCTGGGGGATGAGGCCATCTTCCACGCCTGGGGCTACCAGGACGCGGCTGCGCGCGTCAACGCCGAACTGGTGGATTTGTGCAAAACTTCACCTTACAACGATTTCATCCCCTTCCCGGTCGGTCCCAACCGCCAGGTCTACGATGTCTTTTATCTCAACCCCACCCTGCATGAAGCGGATGTATTCATTTCGGTTGCCAAAATGAAATGCCACAGCACCACCGGCGTCACGCTGGCGCTGAAAAACCTGATCGGGATTGCGCCTACCTCCCGTTACCGGCGGTTGGATAAAGACAACAACCGTTCGGCTTTCCACGAATCGACGGTTTTCGACCACCGCCTGCCGCGTGTGGTCGTGGATTTGAACCTGGCGCGGCCCGTCCATTTGGCGCTGATCGATGGCGTGATGACCGTCGAGGCCGGCGCAGGCGCCTGGGATGCCGGTTACAACCCGGTCAAACCGGGGCTGTTGGTGGCCGGTAAAAACCCCGTTGCAACGGATGCCGTTTGCGCTGCGATCATGGGCTTCGACCCGGATGCTCCTTCGGGGACGCAGCCCTTTGCTTACGCCGACAACCACCTGGCGCTGGCCCGCGACGCCGGGCTGGGAACCAACCGCCTGGACGAAATCGGCGTGGTCGGGCCGTCCATTGCGGAGGTTGCTTTCCCGTTTAAAATGGTTCGGTAGCAAAACGGTGGTGTATAACAAAAACCGCGCCATTTTGGCGCGGTTTTTGTTTGGAAAGGGTCTGCTCCGGGCACTATACATCGCGGTATTTCGACTCGTCCAGTTCTTTCTTCAACTTTTCTTCTTCGCTCAATCCCGGCACCTGGCCTGAACCATCCGTAACCACATTTAACAATTCGGCCTGCTCGGCAGCGCGCAACTTGTCCCTCGACGCGTACGACACCAGGCTCCACTTGCCGCAGTATGGGCAGCGGTCGTATTTGCTGCCCATTAAATTCAACCCGTAAATATGCACGCCAAACGGGCGCTGGCACTTCGGACAAATGGCCCCGCCCAGCGGGTAGGAACGCGTCGCGCCCGCCGGCAGGTTAACGGTCTTGCGCCCGGTCAGCAACAGCGGGCCAACCGTCGCCGCCAGGATCGCGCCGAACACAATCACCAGGATCGGGATGACGATATTCATCGCGGCTTTGGTGCCTGCCTCGGCGCTGACGAAGTTTTCCGTAAAGACCCGCGACTTCAAGGTTTGGCCGCCGGAAGTCGTGCCAATTGCGTAAAGCTGGTGCTGGCCGAGCGCATAATTATCCGTGGTGAACTGAAAACTGAACGGCGCTTTGTCCACTTCAGCGAGGATTTGGTCATCGATGTAGAAAACGACCTTCACCAGGTCCGCCGGGCCGCTGGCCCTGATGCTGAACAGGCCCTGAATATCCCCGCCGCCCGAAGAATAGCCGAAGTCACGCGAGAAGGAAATCGTCAGGGTGGTATCCTGCGCATGGGCGGAAAAAACCGCCAGCAAGCTGGCAAGCAAGGCAAAGGCAAACGCAGTTCGAATGTTTTTCATGGCATACCTCCTGGCATCTACTTCCATCTGGTCAAAATGGCCTCGCGCTGGAAGGTCTGGATGGCGAGATAAACCATCAGCGCGTCCAGGGCCAGCATGACAACGGCCACAATCGAGATCAACTGCTTGTCAAGGATAAACAAGCCCGACATCTGGCCGAAAAATCCACCCAGCAAGGGCAGGATAATCACCATCGAAATCTGCTCGGCCACGCGCGGGTCGTTGACGCGCGACGAAACCATCAGCGCGAACGTAACTTCCAGCACCGCCAACAGCGGGCCGACGACGCCGATGGCAATCAGCCAGCGCGCATCCAGCAGCGCCGCCAACAGCGCCTTATTCGCTACCAGAATCCACGTCCCGGCTGCAAAAAGGGCGAAGGCCCCATAGGTGGCAATCACCGCCGGGATGACCGCCGCCAGGCACTTGCCGATCAACAATTCGGCGGTGGTGATCGGCGTTGCCAGCAGCGGTTCCAGGCTGCGGGTGGTCTTTTCGCCGACGATGGAATAGGCCGCAATCGTGCCGGGGATGGCCAGCGGCAAAATCATGAACATCATCATGAACTCGCTCACCAGGAAAACCTGGAAGCAGTCGCCGCCGCTCAACCCGGCCGGGCACATCGCGTTGGTCACGTTCGCCGGCATTTCGTTCAGGCTGCTGCCCATGTTGGCCGAGCGTGTGCCATAAATGACCGCGAGCGGGATGGCCGTCATCAACAGCGGCAGGAACGCCACCGTAAACAACACCATGCGGTTCTTGAAAACTTCGGCCCATTCTTTGCGGACAATGACATTGATCTTGTGTGTGTTCATACTGTTTTCACCAGTTGCAAGTAGACATCTTCCAAAGAGTGGCGCAGTTCGCCGACAAAGCGGATATCCGCCCCGGCAGCCACCAGCGCCCGGACGATATCGGGGTTTTGGGAATCGGGATCATCCACCGTTACGACGATTTTGTTCTCGACGACTTTTGCTTCCCGCGCGAAGGGCAGTTTCCGCAACGCATCCACCAACCCGTCGCCTGCCTCCCGTAAATGGAAGACGACCTTGCGCCCGAAGAGCGACTGGCGCAGCCTCTCCGGCGTATCCACCACCAGCAGGCGCGACTTGAAGACGCCGATGCGGTCGCACAGGCGGTCGGCCTCATCCAGGTTGTGCGTACAAAGGAAAATCGTGCGCCCTTCCTTGCGCAGTTCGGCGATGAAGTCGCGCACCAGGTGCGCCGCTTCGGGGTCGAGACCCGAGGTGGGTTCATCCAAAAACAACAGGCGCGGCTCGTGGATCATGGCCCGCGCAATCGCCAGCTTTTGCTTCATACCCTTCGAGAAGGTGCCGGCTGTATCGTTGCGCCGCTCCCACAGACCGAGCATGCGCAGGTACTTCTCCACCTGCCCAAGCACATCTTTCACTTCATATAATTCGGCGTACAGGCGCAGGTTGTATTCGGCGGACAGGTTGTCGTACATGCCGGGCGTCTCGGTCAGCACGCCCACCGTGCGGCGGATGTCGGTATCCTGCTGCCCGACTTTGAACCCGTTGACCACCGCCGTCCCGGCGGTGGGGCCGATCAGGCAAGTCAACATGCGCACGGTGGTGGTTTTTCCCGCGCCGTTAGGCCCCAGGAAGCCGAAGACTTCTCCCTCGCTGATATCCAGCGAAAGGCCCTCGACGGCGGTCACATCCCCAAATTTTTTGGTTAAGGTTTCAGTGTGGATCATAAAATCTCGCTTACTGATACCTGGAAGCATCCAGGTTTTCGGGCGTCTCTTCGACGGGATTGAGTATCACCTGCGGCGCTGAGACAACGGGGACAGGCTCCGGGGCGATTGGCTCCGGCTGGCGCAATTTGAAAATAATCAACAGGCTGAGAAGCGAAAAACCGGCGACGATCGCTTCCAGCCAATACATTCCCACCAAAGGCAGCAGGAATACGGCGCTCGCGTCGATGACGGCATGATAGAGCACCGCCAGCCAGACCCAGAACCATTGCTTGCGCGTAAAGGTCTGCAAAACAATCACCGCGAAACAAATTTGAACCGGGATCGTGCAAAGACGCTCGAACGCTCCGAGCATGGTTGCATACCACGGCGTAGACCAATAGGCAGCCATCTGCGTTTTGACCATTTCAAGCTGGCCGGCCGGCACAGTCGCCAGGATGGCGGGATTCTGGAGGAGCACAAGATTCAGATAGCCAAGCAAGACGAGCACCCCCAGGATGATCGCCTCGGCCCCGCCGTGTCCCGCCCCGGTCAGTACACCCTTGCGCCAGGAACGGACATCCTTCAACCACCAGCGGAACATGGCATAGCGCGATAGCTCTTCGAACAAGCCGGCGCTCAAACCCAGGACGACCGTGTTGAAAATATTTTTCCAGGCCTCAGGCGGGTGCGGGAGCAGGTTGTT
>JBARBA010000320.1:0-6875 GCA_049792555.1 Anaerolineales bacterium | reverse complement strand
ACCCGTAGGTCGGGATTAATCCCGACCTACGGGTTGGCCCCCAAATAAGGGAGATATCACCTAGTGCTCAGAGAGCCAACCCTATCTTCAATGCGTGGAAACCATGCCCAAAAATTTCAGAACGATCCACATCCTGGCCGCCTGCGCCATCGGCGCGGCGCTGCTGCTCGCCGCTTGCAGCGCCACCGCGACGCCCCCCGCCACCCAGGTCCCGACCCTGGCCCCATCGCCAACGACCGCCCCCACCGCCGCGCCATCCCCCACGCCGACGGCAGTCAAGCCGCTTCCCCAGATCACCAACGTGGATGTCGACCTGACCCATGTGTTACGCTACGCGCCCATCGAAATGAAGGTGGCCCTCCAGGCGACGTATACCAACCCATACGACCTGCGCGAAGTCAGCCTGGACGGAGTCTTCACCGGGTCGGACGGCGCGAGAATGGTCGTCCCCGGCTTTTGGGACGGCAAAGACTCATGGAAAGTGCGTTTCACCCCCTCGCAGGTGGGCGAATGGAATTACCAACTTGTCATCACGGATGGGGGCGGCAGCAGCGCCCCTGCGCAGGGCAAATTCAACGTGGCGGCGCCCGACCCTTTGGCAAGCTCAGCGCAGGCCCTGCACGGCTGGCTGCAAGTCGGCAAAACCGTCAACCCCGCTTACAGCGCGCATTACCTGGCCTACCAGGACGGCACACCCTTCTACGGCCTGGGCTACTGCGAAGCGCTCAACATCCTGACAGGCGGTTTCAGCCTCGAACGCGGCGTCCCCGTCTTCAACAACATGAAAGCCGCGGGCCAAAATTTCGTCGTCTGGTGGCCGCTGTATAGCAACTCGCCCGTCAGCGGCAGCTACAACCAATACGCCGCCCCCAATATGGACGTGATCGACATCGTCGTCAAAGACGCCCAAAAGAAAGGCGTCTTCCTGGTTTTCACCATCTGGGACCACCCCGAACTGCGCGACAGCACCCACGCCTGGGGGCCGGGCCAGTGGCCTGCAAACGGTTTCAGCAAACTGGGCAGCATCGACTCCTTCTTTACGTCCGACGAAGCCTGGGCCTGGCAGGAAAATCTCTATCGCTACATCATCGCCCGTTGGGGCTACAGCCCGGCCATCGGCATGTGGCAGACCGTCTCCGAGATCAACGGCACCAACGCCTACGACCAGACCAATCCCTGGCATGAAAAGGTCAACGCCTACTTTATCGCCAACGACCCCTACCGCCACCCGACGACTGCCAGCAAATCGGGCGACGTGGAATGGCCGGAAGGGCACAAGGCCATGGACGTCCCGCAGGTGCATCTCTACGACTTCACGAACGGTGCTCTGAAAATCGACGACACTCACGCCGCCGCCGTCCTGGCGCATTGGACGCAGTTAATGTGGAACGAGGCCGGGAAACCCAACTGGGTGGGCGAATTCGGCGTCCCCGGCGACCAGGACTACCCGGAGATGTTCCACAATTCCATTTGGGCGGCCCTGGCTGCGGGCGCAGCCATGACCCCGGCAAAGTGGACCGGCGGCGGGTCGTGGAGCGAGATGACCGATGCCATGAACGCCGATATGGGCCGCCTTGGCAAGTTCGTGGCGGATATTCCGCTGGCGAAGCTCGACCCGTCCGCCTTGCAGGTCGCCAGCAGCGATGAGAAGGTGCGCGGCTGGGGCGTGGCCGGGGCCGACGGCGGGCTGTTTTGGGTGCAGGATTTCTCCCTCGAAGGCCAGACCATCGACGTCATCCGCAAGGACAAAACCGTCCGCAAGGGTGTCAAGCTCGAAATCCAGGGCTTGGCCGCCGGGACGTATAAAGTCACTCCGTACGATACCTGGCTGGGCAAGTACCTGACCGCTATCCAGGTCGTCTGCAAGGATGGCGAGGCCTGTCAAGTCAGCCTGCCGAATTTCCACGCCGATATGGCTTTCAAGCTCGAACGCAAACAGTAAACCACAGGTGACTGTCACTTTGAACTGCAAGTGACAGTCACCTTCTTTTGAATGGAGCAACCATGCAATCCGAACAACAAGCACAACTCAAACAACAGATCTACACCGAACTGACCGGCAACATCCTGCCGTTCTGGATGGATCACATGGTGGATCACGTCAACGGCGGCTTCTACGGCGCTTTGACCAACGACCTGACCATCCATAACGAAGAGCCGCGCTCCGCGATCTTGTGCGCGCGCATCCTGTGGACGTATTCGAAGGCTTACCTGCAACTGGGCGGTGAAGCCTATTTGGCCATGGCGCGCCGGGCCTATGAAACCCTGACCGGCGTCTTTGTCGACCCCGAATATGGCGGCGTCTACTGGTGGGTGGACTACCAGGGCAAACCGGTCGTCGACCGCAAGCATTACTATGCCCAGGCCTTTGCGATCTATGGCCTGACGGAGTATTACCAGGCCACACGCGAACCGCAAAGCCTGGCGCTGGCTCAGGATGTGTTCCGGTTGTTGGAAAAGTACGCCTTCGACCCGATCCATGGCGGCTATATGGAAGGCAGCGGACGCAAATGGGATGCGCTGGAGGAGATGCGCCTGAGCAAGAAAGACCTGAACAGCCGCAAATCCATGAATACCATGCTGCATATACTGGAAGCCTACACCAACCTGCTGCGCGTTTGGGACGACGCCGCGCTCAGGAAACAGCATCGCGGCCTCATCGAGACCTTCCTGGAGCGCATCATCAACCCTGAGACGCACCACTTCAAGCTCTTTTTCGACGACGACTGGAACTCGCTGCTGGACCACGACTCTTACGGCCACGACATCGAGGGCAGTTGGCTGTTGGTCGAAGCCGCCGAGGTACAAGGCGACCCGCAACTGCTGGCCGATGTGCGCCGGACGGCGGTCGAGATCGCCGAGGCCGTCTACCGCGACGGGCTGGAGCCGGACGGCAGCATCCCTTACGAGGGCGGGCCGCATGGTCTGGTCAAGGACATCAAGGCTTGGTGGGTGCAGGCCGAGGCGGTGGTGGGCTTCTATAACGCTTACCAGCTTTCAGGCCAGGAGCGCTTCGCGCAGGCCGCCGCGCGCAGTTGGCAATACATCGAAGACAAACACATCGACCGCGTCCACGGCGACTGGTTCAAGGAACTCCACCGCGACGGCACTCCCGACCCCACATCCTACAAAACCGGTCCCTGGGAATGTCCCTACCACCACAGCCGGGCCTGCTTCGAAATGCTGGAACGGCTGGAGTGATGGTGAAGCATCAGCAAAACAAAATTTCGGAGGTTATCCCCGAATTTTTGTTGCTGGTTGCCGCTCAGAATAAGGTAGAATCAAAGCGCATACACACAATAGTGAAAGGGCATTGCCCAAATGATTCTGCGCATTTATATTGACACATCAGTCATCGGCGGTTGTTTCGACAAAGAATACGAACAAGCATCCAAAGAACTCTGGAGCGAATTCCTCACTGGCAAAAAACTTGCTCTCATCTAAAATTTGCTTCAACTTGAACTGGAAGAAGCGCCAGCAAGAGTCCGTCGACTGCTGAATGAATTACCAGATGATTTAATTGAGCGTCTTTCGCTTGGCGAGGAAGCTATTGCGCTGGCAAATGTCTACATTCAAGATGGCGCAGTTGCAGAATCAAGCTTGTCTGACGCCAGACACATCGCAATGGCCACCATTGCGCGGGCTGATGTGTTGGTGAGCTGGAATTTTAAACATATCGTGAATCTCAACCGGATTCGACGTTTCAATGCAGTGAACTTAAAATTGGGCTATCCTCAAATCGAGATCCGCAGTCCAAGTGAGGTGCTAAATGAAAACGCAGACCATTAATGCCGTTGCCCTGAAGCGCGAGTTACAGAAAAAAGCAGAACAAAAACTGATGCAGCTTTCAGAAAAAGAACAAATTCAAATGTTGCGGCAAAAATACGGTCAGGTTCGCCCTTCACCGAAGCGTGAACCGCGCCAAGGTTTGTAACCTGCGTATCCAAACCGAGCGCTTCGATGCGCGCTGTCATCGAAACGTCGGGCCTGTCGCGCCGGGCGGGAAATTGTTGGGCAAGTGATAACGAAGCATCATCCAAACAAAAATTCGGAGGTCATCTCCGAATTTTTGTTTTCGATGAAGAAAGCCCCTGTTATAAATGCGGCGCGTATCTTTTCAATATTTCGGGGGAATTGTTGTCGAAGGTGGTTTCGATACGGCGGCGGAACAACATCGCCGCCTACTCAACCACCGATTATTGAGATGATACTGCGGCGCGTCAAGCTACTTAGCGCGAAAACCGCACCTGGAAATCCTGAAACTCCCCCGCCGGGGTTTCCACATCCACCCGGCATTCGTCCACACGCGCGGCGCGCGGACCGGTTTTCATCATTTGCACAAACCGGTCGACCTGGGCCTGTGTCCCCTCGGCCACGGCTTCCACCGTGTCGTAGCCCACGTTGCGCACCCAGCCGCTGACGCCGATGACCTGGGCGCTGTATTCGACGAAGGCGCGGAAGCCGACGCCCTGCACGCGCCCCGTCACCCAGATGTGCGCGCGGGCCGGGTCACTTGGTTCCGGGGCGTTCTCTGCCATTGGGCGTTCTCCAAACTGCAACCAGGAATCCCAGCGGGACCAGCAGCATGACGACCAGCAACACCAGGTAAGGCAGCAGGCTCCCCAAAGCTGCAGGAACATTTCCACTCCCCAGATCGGCGCTGGCAAGCCAATCGCGTTCCACCTGGTCGAGCGGGCTTTGCAATGCGCGCACAGGCCCTTGCTGGCAGTCCAGGTCGTCGGCGTAGGCTTTGGCCAGGTTGACCAGGCCCGAATCCCCATATTTGCCCACAATAAAGCGCGTGAAAGATTCGGACTCGGCGTAGGCCAGCAGGGTGCGGCTCAGGTCGGGCGGGAAATCCCCGCACAGGTCGGCGATGGGGATCAGGGTTTGTTGATCGGCGGCCAGCGAAAGGTCCTGGGCATAGTCGGGGTTGGCGGGTTCGGCCATCGAGGCGATGCCCTCGCGCAGCCAGACCGGCAGGCGGCCATAGTCCTGGCCCACAAGTTCATAGGTCAGCAGGTGGGCCAGTTCGTGCGGGATCTTGCGCTCCATTTCCACGCCCTGCTCCT
The DNA here is from genome assembly GCA_049792555.1 of Anaerolineales bacterium. Taxonomy (GTDB): domain Bacteria; phylum Chloroflexota; class Anaerolineae; order Anaerolineales; family Villigracilaceae; genus UBA5195. Next base: position 1,803 of record JBARBA010000320.1, on the reverse strand, counting down.
CGCCCGGGCTGATGGCAACCAGCGCCACGCCCAGGTCGGGGCTGGCCTCGCCGCCCACCTCCAGGGTTTGTCCGCCGATTTCCAGGGCAGATTGCAGGTCGGCGGGGATGGCGTAGATGTAAAGATCAAGGGGATGGCCCGGCGCAACCGAGAGCATCTGGCCGGTCTTTTGCAGGCCGGCGCGGGCGAAATCCAGCGCTTGTTGGGCAAAGGCCTCGTCGCCGGCATACCAGTGCAGGCGGATATTTGCGCCGCCTTTGTCTTCCAGCGTATTCCAGGGGAAGCGGTCGTCGTTGTAATAAAAATAAAAGGGCGAACTCTCCACCTTTTCGCCGTCCTGGAGTGTGACGCGGAACCAGAAGTCCACGCGCGCGAAGGAGCGCAAAGGCCCCTGCGCAAAGGTATAGTGGTAACTGACCTGCCCGTCGGGCGAAAGCGCGGCGCGCCCGGAACGGGTGCTGCTATCACCCTGGGCGCGGAACAGAATGTCCACGTCGCTGATCGGCGCGGAGGCCTTGACGGTGGCCTGGAAGTTGACCTGCTCTCCATAACGGTAGGCCACCTGCGGGGCGGTCACGTCCACCGTCGCCTGGGCGCGGGCCAACGAAACGGCAGAAAGGTTTAGGGTGAGGAGCAGGAGAACAATCCAAAGGCGGCGCATGGCTCTCTTGAAAGGGCAGGTGACTGTCATTTGAAAAATGACAGTCACCTTTTGAATGGGTCAATCCGTATCGTCGTCCGGTGTTTCGTCCAGCAGGTTGTCCAGCTCGATCAGGTCATCCACGTCGTCGGGGTCGTAGGCCATCAGGTCAAAACCTTCCAGGTCTTCGGTAAACGACAGGTTGGCGAGCGCTTCTTCGAGAAACTCGATGTGGTCGTCATCGGTAGCGGCATCGAGCAGGGCCTGCAAGTAGTCGCGCACGTCTTCCCCGCCGATCTGCGAAAGCGACCAGATGACGGCTTCGAGCACTTCGTCATCATCTTCTTCCTCAAGCATGGTCAGCAGGGGCAGGCGCGCCGTTTTTAGCTCCAACTCGCCCGCCGCCTGGACGGCAAGCAGGCGCACCTGGCTGTCTTCGTGGTTGAGCGAGACCAGCACCTGTTCCTGGTAACGCGCGTCGAACGAGCGGCTGATGGCCAGCAGCGCGCTGGCGGCCCAGTGCGTATCGGGGCGCTCGAAAGCGGCTTCGATCAATTGGGGCACTTCGGGGCGGCTGGAATAGCCCAGCGACTCAAGCGCGGCGCGCTGCAAATAGGCATTTTGTTCTTCTTTGACGTCGCGCAGCAGGATTTCTTCCACCTGGCGTTTGAGCGCGGGGGGCACGCGTTCCTCTTCCCCAAGCCGCACAAACTGACCGAGCACGGTGGCCGTTTCGGTGCGCACGCCCACATCCGGGTCGTCCTGCCCGATCACAATCAGGCGTCTGAGCAGGCGCAGGTCGCTGCTCTCTTCGAGCAGGCGGATGGCCTGGGCGCGCACCAACGCATCGGGGTCGTCGAGAAAGGCCTGGGCCACGTCGTCATACAAGAGCAGGGTGTCTTCTTTGTAGGCGGCATTCAGGTCGCGCAGCAGGTTGCGTTTGCGGTTGAGGCCCACCTGCGGCCAGGCTTTTTTTAAGGCATCCAGGTCGGCAGGCGCCAAGTCAGAAAATTCCTTGAGAAAACGGGCGGGGAAGTTCGCATCTGCATTCGTCAGCGCATTTATAACGCTCGAAAAGGGTACTTTTTCACTCATGGTGGATTAGGGCAGTTTGATATTGATCGGGTTGACAAAATCCATCACATTGATTACCAGCATCAGCC
>JBARBA010000319.1:0-4970 GCA_049792555.1 Anaerolineales bacterium | reverse complement strand
GGCGTAACCCGATGCCCAGGAAACTCAACGCCGATTCGCCCAGGATCATGCCCGGAATGGACAGGGTCATTACGGCAATAATATGACTCATAAACGAGGGAACCATGTGTTTCATGATGATGCGGCTGCGCGGGACGCCATCCAGAGTCGCGGCCATGATAAAGTCTTCCTCGCGCAGCGACAGGAATTTGCCCCGCACCGTGCGCGCCATATCTGTCCACCGCAACAGCGACAAGATAATGGTGATTCCAAAATAAACGTACACGGGGTCCAGCTTGGGTGGCATCGCAATCGCCAGCGCCATCCATAGCGGAATATCCGGGATGGCTCGTAAAATTTCGATGATGCGTTGGATCAGGTTATCGACCCAACCGCCAACCAGCCCCGACAGCCCGCCCAGGAAAACGCCCAATAGCAAAGTCAAGAAAACGCCAACCAGCCCGACCGACAGCGATATTTGCGACGCATAAATCAAACGGCTCAACACGTCGCGCCCCACATCATCCGCCCCCGTGGGGTAAAACGGATCCTCAGGATTCGTTGGCCCAAAAAGATGAATATCGCCCGTGAAACCGATGCCCTTAACGAACCCGAGGACCGGATCGATAAGTTTGCAGACTATGTTGTCACTCCATTCGGGAGGACAAACTGGAACAGCGCCCAGCCCCAGTGTGTATCTGTCCCCATGCACGAAAAAGCCCAGGCGAATCTTGGTATTTGGGTCAACCGTAAATGTTTCCACCAGGGTACTGGGATCGCGTGTTTTCTTGAACGCATAAACGTATGGCGCGAAGGCTCCGTTATCGATCCAATAGATGGGCATCGGCGGAGCGTTTACATATTCTGACTGGTGGGTATAACCCGGTGGTGTGTAATTCGGCGTCTGCAAATCCGCGGGGTCGGCGCTCTTGGGCGCAAAGAAACCTGCAAAAATGGCCACAATATAAAGGAAAATGATTACTACCAGGCTGATCAACGCCAGTCGATGCCTGCGGAACTTCCACCACATCAACTGCCACTGCGGAGCCACGGCGATCCGCTCGGCGGCTTCACCCATCATCGGGATTTCGGCAGGAAGATCAACCTCGCCATTTTCCGCGCTGTCTTTTGTTTCTTTTTTTGCTTCAGTCGCCATGCGTACTCCTAATTCCCATACCTGATACGCGGATCAAGCCAGGCCAGTAAAATGTCGGACATGAGAGTTGAAACAAGCGTCAAGAGACTGAGGATCAACAAAAAGCCGCCACCCAGGAACACATCCAGATTCAGCAGGGCATTGAGCAAGGTCGGGCCTTCCGTCGGCAGGTTCATGACAATAGCGACAATGGCCTCACCGGCGACCAGGCCGGGTAAGAGATAGGCGAAGCCGCTCACGAAGGGATTCATGGCATGACGGAGGGGATATTTGATCAGCAACTGCATCTCCGAAAGCCCTTTCGCGCGGGCCGTTTCGACATAGGGTTTGTTGAGTTCGTCCAGCAGGTTCGCGCGCATAATACGGATTAATCCGGCAGTCCCGCCCGTCCCGATGACCGCCATCGGCAACCAGGCATGCTTGAGCAAATCCCCTATTTTGGCAAGGGTCCAGGGAGCCTGTTGAATTTCGGCCGACGAGAATAACCCCGTAAACGATGCATGAAATATGGTAAGACCCAGCACCAGAAGGACCAGCGCCATCAAAAAATTGGGGATTGCCAGGCCGATGAAGCCAATAAAGGTGAAAACATAATCGGCAAGACTATACTGGCGGACGGCGGAGAAGATTCCGATCGGCAACGCCACCACCCAGGTAAAAATGAAACTGCCTAATGAGATGGCAATGGTCAGCGGCATGAGATCGGCGATCACTTTTCCGGCCTCTTCACGTTTGGTGAAAGAATAGCCAAAGTCGCCATGCAGCACAATATTCCCGATCCATTTGACATATTGCACAGGCAGAGGATCGCCATACCCGTAGCGCGCCTCCATCATATCAATATCTTGCTGCGAAAAGACACGTCCTTGCTGAAACCGCTGGTTTTCTATCATCTTGGTGATAGGATCGCCGGGGGGTAAATGAATCGCGATGAAAATTACAAGCGAAATGATAAACATGACGGGGATCATGTACAACAACCGTCGCAAAATATATTTTGCCATAAGGCTGCCTCGTACCGGTTATAGGGGCGGGATTTTCATCCCGCCCCTGACTTATTTTTCCGTTAGCGACAACGGTTTATTACCGTTGCTTGCCAGCGATGATCCGTTATTTGGTGAAATACCACTGTTCCGGCAGGGCAATCGAATACCCACCCGGATTCCAGCCCCAAACCCAGAAATCTGGTACGTTGGCAACCTTGGCGCTCACCGGATGGTAGCTGTCAGAAGCGCTACAGACGCCAATCACCCAGAAGTTATCGGCGGCATTCTGAAGCACCTGCTTCATCAGGCTGATCCGATCTGCATCGGTCGCGGCTTGCAAGGCTTTGTTATAGAGATCGACCTGGGCCTTAATATCGGCGGGCGGTTCCACTGCGGCCTTATTGGTGGGCTGGGTGTAGTACAGTTCCCAACCGTCGCCCCAATACGACTGTCCCTGATTCGGAACATAGTAACGTGGATCCAGAATGGCGGTAATACCAATGCCGCCTTCGCCGGTGAAGATGGTGGCTTCAATCGCGTTGTCATTCCCACGCTTGCCCAGTTCATCATTGGTGATCGTATCGATCACAATGTCAACGCCAACGGCAGCAAAGTATTTCTTGAGAAGCGTCGCCGCATCACCGAAACGCAGGCCGTAGTCGCCGGACTGGATGCTGAATACGATGGACAGTTTCTTGCCGGTCGCCGGGTCAAGACGGAAGCCCTGGGCATCCTTCTTGGGCAGGACCTTGTCGAGGGAGGCGTTGGCTTTGGTAACGTCGTAATCGAGGTACTGAGTGGTCAGTTGCTGATTGTAGAGCGGTGAACTTTCGATCGGCGAAATCTGGCGCGGTACGCCCTGGCCGAAATAGAGACTGTCGATCATCTCTTTACGGTTGATGGCATACGACATCCCAATACGGAAGTCTTTCTGGCTAAAGATTTTACCCAAGTCGGAGTTGGTCTCGTTGAAGAGGATGCTGATCGTCCCGCCGCCTTCACTCTTGGTGGGATACAGCTTCAAACCGGAGGTCGCTGCGCCCTGAACGAACGTAGCCTTCTCGGCGTCGGTGGTATTGGCAACCGTGTCAAATTTACCGGCCAGGGCATCGACCATCATGGTCTGATCGTCCTGATATTGCGTGCCAACGATGCGGTCAATGTACGGAAGTTGATTGCCAGCTTTATCTACCCAGTAGTAATACGGGTTGCGTTCCGCAACGAACTGCGTGCCTGTGCCCATTGGCTGCGTATACACCCAGGGGAACATAGTCGGATAGTTCACGTCACGGCTGATGATCGCTTCATCAGCGCCAGTTCCCACTGCCGAATGCGCTGCGAACAGGGTTACCCAGTCGGTGGCGCCTTTGGTCTGTGCAATCAACGCCTTGATATTGTCGGCGGTATTGTATTTGGTATGGAACTGCTTGAGGTAGTGCATGGGCGCGGAGACGAAGGCAATACCGTCATGCGTACACATCTTGAGCAGGAACATCCCATAAGGGATATTGAACTTAACAGTGAAGGTCTGGTCATCGACCTGGGTTGCCGTGGGAGGAGTCTTGCCGTCAGGAGTCAAAATGCTGTTCGGGATTTTGCCGCCGCTGAGTTCAGTATTGGCCATGATGTCGTTGATGTAGAACAGCACATCGTCGGAGGTGAAGGGTTGACCATCGGACCACTTGAGGCCCTTGCGCAGATGGAAGGTATAGGTGGTCGCATCACTGCTGACATCGACTGATTCCGCGATGTTGGGAACCCAACCGTCGTAGGTTTGGTTCCAACTCACCAAGCCCTTCCAGGCCATCATGAAAACCATCTGGGCCGACCAGTAGGAATCGCCAACGAACGGATCGCGGAAATCGCCGCCATAGGTACCGGCGCTCGATCCCTTGACATCGATGACGCGCGGGTTGTCAGACACGCGCTGGTCAACCGGAGGCAGTGTGCCGGCCGCGACTTTTGCATCCAGGAATGGGGATTGGGTGAATTTGGAGGCGGGGGCGGCAGGGGTGTCTGTTGACGCAGGGGGAGCAATCGTGGGTTCGCCCGTTGGAGCAACGGGAGCGGGGGTGGTTGCCGGAGCACAAGCAGAAACCACGATGGAAAGGAACAAAATTACGAACAGCATTTGGCGGACAAACTTATTCATCTTCTTTTCTCCTTATATCTTTTTGTCTTGCGGTTAGGTTGATAACAGGTGCGAAATCCTATAGATGGGTGATGTATGGTTTTTTTCTTGTTCTCCTTTCATCCTGATTCCTGGCAAAAGGGTCATTTCATCCTGAAATTTTTCTTTATTTGTTGCCCAAGCTACCAATTTGTCAACTCGACAAAATCCACTTCGATTATCTTGTCGAAACATGGTATAATACAAACTGTAGAGCAGCAAAAGAAAGTCCGCAGAACGGCAGGACAAATTACCAGCAGGTTGCTCTCCTAAGAGATACCGCCTATCCCAAATAAGCCGGTATCTCTTTCGTTTGGGGTGATTGATGCGATAAACGGGATTGTTCCTGTTTATCGCCAGAATGTCTCCATCAGAAATTCAAAATCGAAAAGCGGGTTATTTCTCAGCGCCAATGCGACGGCAAATGCCGGAGCTGCCCCGCACGGTCAGCTTGCAGGGTACCAGCACCGGGCGGTTTTCACTTGTTTGCCCATCGAGTTTTTGAATCAACAACTCCACACCCAGGTGGCCGAGTTCTTTCGTTTGGACATCCAGGGTGGTCAGCGGCGGTCTCATCATTTCGGCTGCATGAGCAGACGAGACAACCCCCACCAGGGAAAAATCATCGGGGATGTGCCAGCCTCGGTCCAGGATGGCCTGGATAATTCCAGGCATGGCG
>JBARBA010000318.1:0-5156 GCA_049792555.1 Anaerolineales bacterium | reverse complement strand
GTGGTTTCGGTAGGTTGTTGAGCTTGTCGAAACACGGCAGCGGAGTAACGTCGCCGCCTACTCAACCACCGATTATCGAAAGGTGAAATATGTTGCACAAGCCTGCCTATCGCGTCAACATCAAAGAAATCGAGCGCAATTTCCCGATGTATTTGCGACGAGTGCTTGAGGGGCAAACGCTCGTGATCGTAGAAAATGGGAAAGCAATGGTTGAAATGAAACCTTCCTTGCAGGTGGCCGAAACCCCACGCCCCTATGGTTTATGCGCCGGAGAATTCCGCGCGCCGGATGATTTTGATTCTGCTTTGCCTGATGACCTGCTCAAGGATTTTGAAGGCAAATGAAACTATTGTTTGATACCAAAACCTTCGCCAAAATCCAAACCTGCCATGTTCGTAGGGCGGATTTTAATCCGCCCGCCAAATGTGGCGAAAAAAGCAGGCTCTACTTCCATATTTAGATGCGCGGAATAAATTCCGCGCTACAAAACCCGCAATTCCCAAAATAGCGAAGGTATTGTGATACGCATATCTTTCTGTGGTTCATTAGCGGGGACGAGCGCTTGCCAGAAACGCTCAAAACCAAAATCTGAATTTCGGAAGGGGAACAACCATGTATGACTTCTACGAATTCCTGGGACGCGGCATCATTGCCGCGCGCACCGGGCGGGCTGCCGAGGCAATCAAATATTTGACCATCGCCGAAGAAATCACGCCGGGCAATCCGCGCGTCTGGCTGTGGCTGGCGACGGTCGTGAAGACTTTTGCCGAAAAACGCCGCTGTCTCCAGCGCGCGCTCGAACTGGCCCCCGATACGCTGGTCGCCAGGGCGCTGCTCGAGCGGCTGGATCAAAAAGAGACCTCGTCGGGCAAAAGTTCCACCGATTTGGCAGTTTTCACCTGCCCATCCTGCGGGGGCAAACAGCGCTTCGACCCCGACTTGCTGGCGCTGGTGTGCGAGTATTGCAGGCATCCTGAAACCCTGGCGCTGGCGAACGCCTTTAACGCCGAAGTCGACCTGGCCCCATCCCTGGCGCAGGGCGCAGGGAATTGGGCCATCCTCGAAAACCGGGTCTCCTGTCAGGCTTGCGGCGCGAAACTATCCGTCCCGGCAAACCGCAGCACGCATACCTGTCCGTTTTGCGCCTCGGCCCACATTGTCGTATCCCCGGCCACACCCGGCCTTGTCACGCCAACAGCCATTATCCCTTTCGAGATCCATTCGGGCGACGTGCATGACAATTTGCGCAAGTGGTGGAAAATCCCCGTTCCGACGCTGTTGCGGTCGCTGGAAGCCCGCAATGCAACCCTGTCGCCCATCTACCTGCCGTTCTGGACCTTCGACGGGCGCGTCCAGATCCGTTGCAAGCTGGATCGCAGCGTCCAGCCCAGGGAATATTCAAACAGAGACCGCGTGGTGACCATCCACGACTACCAATTCCTGGAATCCGGGAGCATGGACTGGAACTGGTACGAATGCGACGTGGACGACCTGCTGGTCTATGCCGCGCGCAGCGTCACAGAGGCAGCCATCTCGCAGGTCACTCCTTTTGAACTCAAAGCGCTGCTTGCATATCAACCGGCAGTCCTCGCAGGTTGGCAGGCCGAGTTGTACCAGGTCGCGCTGGAGGACGCCGCCGTCCAGGCCCACAAGCAGATGCGCGATTACGCCTTCGGCATGGCCGCGCAACGGCTGCTGTTTATGGAACCCAGTGATATGCTGCTGAATGACGTCAAGGTTCTGGATAAAACCTACAAGCTGGTCTTGCTGCCCATCTGGATTGTCAGATATACGTTCCGCAATCGCTCGTATCAACTGCTGGTAAACGGCCAGACCGGAAAAGTAGCCGGCGAAAGGCCGTTGAACTGGCTGGCGCTTGGGTTGCTGATTTTGGCCGCCGCAACCATTGAAGTGTTGGCGCTGTTGCTGCGAGGCTAAACCACAAGCCACTTATCTACTCATTCTTTGGAGAAAAAAATGACCGAAACAATTTTCATCACAGGCGCAGATAAAGGATTGGGCTTTGCGCTGACGACCCGCTTCCTTTCTGCCGGTTTCCACGTCTTCGCCGGCACGTACCTGCCGGAGAGCAATTTGCCGGACCTGCGCGCGCAATTCCCCCAGGCGCTAACGGTTATCCCGCTGGATGTGCGCCACATGGTTTCGATCCGCTCCGCCGTGAAACGCGTGGCGCGGCACATCTCAGGACTGGATATGCTGATCAATAATGCAGGCGTCCATCTCGAACAACAAAGCACAACACTGGAGCAGCTCGATTTCAGCGACCATCACCTGGAAAGAACCCTGGCGGTCAATACGTTTGGCCCGCTGCGCGCGACGCAGCAATTCCTGCCCTTGCTGGCGCAGGGCGGGCGCAAACTGATCGTCAACATCTCTTCTGAAGCCGGCAGCATCGCGGACTGCTGGCGGGTTGGGGAATTTGCCTACTGCATGTCCAAGTCTGCGCTGAATATGCAGGCGAAACTGCTGCAAAACGCGCTGGGGCCGCAAGGCTTCAAGGTGCTGGCCGTCCACCCGGGCTGGATGCGCACCGACATGGGCGGGGCGCAGGCCGATATCAGCGCAGACCAATCTGCCGATGGTATCTTTCTGCTGGCGACCAGGGTTTGGTCGCCAAACGATCCGATTTATCTCGATTACGAGGGAAAGGCGCTGCGCTGGTGACAAAAAAACGCGCGTTGATCCTGTTGGGCGGCATGTGGCACGATTTCGACGGGTTTGCCCGCTGCATCGGCCCGCTGCTGGAAGCAACTGGCTGGCAAGTGGAAAGCACCTACGACCTGGATGTTTTAACCCGCCTCGACGAACATCCCTGCGACCTGGCGCTCAGCTATACCTGTTTTACCGAACACGCCGAAGGGCTGGATAACAGCGGCCCGGAATTGATGAGCGACGCCCAGATCGACGGTCTCACCCGTTGGGTGCGGGGCGGCGGCGCTTTCCTGTCGGTGCATGGCGCGAGCGTGTGCGGCAAATCGGGTCCGGGGCTACGTGAATTGACCGGCGGCTTCTTCGTGGAGCATCCCCCGGCCTTTGTTTTTACCGTGTACCCTGTTTACGGTCCGCACCCGATCACCGCCGGGATCGAGGCTTTCCCGGTATACGATGAGATGTACATCGAACAGTGCGACCCGTCGATCAACGTGCATATGCTGACGGTGGAGGGCGGAGTGGCTTACCCGCTGGCGTGGAGCAGGGTCGAAGGCCGCGGACGGGTGGCGCACATTGCAATGGGGCATTTCGAGGCCGTCTGGGAGCTTGAACCCTACCGGCGGCTGATGCTGCAAACCACCGGCTGGCTCACGGAGCCGCAAACATGAACGGAACCACCCGCGCCAATGTAAAGCCCGGCCTGCAAGTGCTGATCGTCTTAAAAAAGGATCAGGCCACCGGCAAGCTCACGCAGGGGATCGTCAAAGACATCCTGACCAAGTCGCCCAACCACCCGCACGGCATCAAAGTCCGTTTGGAGAGCGGGGAGATTGGGCGGGTGAAGGAGATTGTTGCCTAAAGGGTGAGAGCTTATTGGTAAATATCATTCTTTCGCGTCTTGTTTTCCCAGCAAATATACGCTATAGTTAGTTAAGGTTAGATATGCTGATGGATTTTATAACCTGCCCAACCCCATGAAAATTCCCGACCAGTTCTTTTCTCCCGTCCTGGCTTCGCTGATACAAAAACGTCACGAGGCGCTCGTTTTGAGCGGAGTGGTGGCCTTACAGTTTGGCCTGACCACTGCCGGGTTACCGGGTTGGCCCTGTCCCTTTAAAGCAGCTTTCGGTATTCCCTGCCCGGGCTGCGGGTTGAGCACCGCTGTCGGGCTTTTACTGCATGGGAATTGGCGCGCGTCCATCGCAACACATGCGTTCGCGCCTGTTTTTCTTTTGGGGTTGGTATTTGTCCTCGGAGTAAGTATTCTTCCCAAAGCCGCGCGCGAGGCGGCGATCCAAAAGATTGGTGCAATCGAAAAGCGTACCGGTATAACCGTCATATTGTTGATAAGTTTCATGTTCTATTGGGGTTTCCGGCTGCTCCGGTTTTGAGTATAAGAGCTAGTCGTTTCTTATCCATCAGCACATCATCAGACAGGAGAAAACCGTATGTCAATCATTAGTTCGTTAGCCAGTATTGTCAGTTTTGTGGTGGGGATCATGGTCCTCATCAAGTTGTTCCAAAAAGAAGGCGTTTTGAAGGGCATTCTGGGGATCATTTGCATGCTTTACACCTATATTTGGGGCTGGATGCATGCAAAAGAACAGAATATCACCAATCTGATGTGGATCTGGACCGGCGTGATTGTGTTGAGCATCATCGTGGCCGTCGTTTTTGGCGGAGCCGCGGCTGGCGGTGGCGGCGGAGACGTTCCAACCCCCACTGGCATGCTCGTCCACTTCTTCGGAATCTAATCAACATACCTGAGTTAACCAAAAGCTGGAAACCCGCTGACACCAAACCTTCGAAGTCTTGCCAGGATGGGAGCATGGACTTCGAAGGTTTATTTTTATGGGGCCGCCCGGCCTTTTCCTTCCAGAAACGGGCCGGTCTTGCCAGTCCACACACTTTGTTGTATAGTCATTGCAGCGCCGCGCGGGCGGCAGAAAGGAAAATAAAACCATGAGCATTCCTGATCTTCCCACCATCCCGGAGGTAACCGGGCAATCCAAAGCTGGTATCAAATACCACATTTTGGGCACCGTCCAGCAAACGCTGGCAGTGGAACTCCAACCCGGTCAGATCGTTTATTCTGACACGGGGGCCATGTCGTGGATGACGTCCACGATTACGATGAACACCAAGGCCAGCGGGGGGCTGGGCGGCATGTTCAAGCGCGCCGTTTCGGGGGCTTCGGCCTTTATCATCGATTTCGCGGCCAACGGCGGCCCGGGGCAGGTATCCTTCACCACCGACTTCCCCGGTAAAATCCTGCCGGTGGAGCTGGATGCCAACCAGACGATCATCATGCACAAGCATGCCTTCCTGTGCGCAGAGGGCAGCGTGGGCCTCGACATTTTCTTCACCCGCAAGCTGGGCGCGGGCCTGTTCGGCGGCGAGGGCTTTATCCTGCAAAAGCTGACCGGCCCCGGCGTGGCTTTTGCCGAGTTGGACGGCGATGCGGTGGAATATAACCTGCAAGC
>JBARBA010000317.1:0-7006 GCA_049792555.1 Anaerolineales bacterium | reverse complement strand
GGTCTGGGGACCAGCGCCCAACGTTGATTAAAGGCGGTTGTAAATCCAATCCGGCGCAAACTTGAAAAGCCAGGCAATCAGTCGCCAGCGTTTTGTGACGTAGGCATGGCTTTTCTTGTTTTTGATGGCCGAATAAATTTGCCCGGCGGCCTCTTCGGGCGACGCCACCCAAAACAACCCCTCGCCCTGCGCCATGCGGGTATCGACAAATCCCGGTTGAATATCCGTGATGGTGATCGGCAGCCGTAACCTGGCGACCTTTTGCTGCAACCCTTGCAGATAAACGGACTCGAAGGCTTTCGAAGCGTTGTAAGCCGGGGCGCTGCGGCTTCCGCGCAGCGCGGCAATCGACGAGATGTTCACCAAATGCCCCGCGCCTTTTTCCAAAAAATAATGGGCGGCAACGTTGCTGATGGCGGTGAAACCCGCCACGTTGACCGCTATCGTTTCATTCTCTTTCTCCCAATCCAGGTCGGGGTTGATAAAGCCGGTTCCCGCGCTGATGACGATCAAATCGACACCCCCCATCTCCCGGATCAACTCAGAAAATTGCGCCATCGCCTCGCGTATGTCGGCAACGTCGATCTGTTTGACCCACGTCTGGCTGCCGATTTCCTGTTGCAGTTCCACGAGCAGCGCCAACCGCTTGGCAGCCAGCCCCAGGGCGTAGCCATCCGCGGCAAGGATTTTGGCCAGAGCTTTTCCAATTCCCGACGAAGCCCCAAGAATGACGGCTTTTTTCATCAGTATAGCCGCGGAATCAGCCGCCAGGTTCGCTTTTGGTATTCCACATAGCGCGCGGCAAAATGATCCAACAACACCTTTTCTTCAATGTTCATCCGTATATGAAAAGCAATGAAGGGACACACGCATAAAACGACCAGCGAAATCCAGTTGGCAAACGCCAGGCCAATCCCCAAAAATATCACCAATTCCCCCAGGTAAGCTGGGTGGCGGATAAACCGATATAGCCCCTGCTCGATCAATTCATGCTGTTCCTGGATGCTCACGGCATAGGTGAAATGTCTGCTCAAGGTGCGCATCGCAATGAAACGAATACTTACCCCGGCGGCGATGACCGCCAAACCGAAAATGGCCGGGTAAGGCTCCCCCCACGTGATGCGTCCAAAAGTAAAAAAGGCGAAGGGAATTCCAATGCCATACCCGATGAAAATGGCCGCATAAATCAACCGCAGACTGCCCCTGTCGGCGTTTGTTTGCCCTTGTTTCTGCCTGCTCTGCCTGATTTGCCGAAAGATTTCTATCGCGCCCCAAACATAGACGAACAGCACCGCGATGTATCGAACAATCATGCTCACCGTGAAGAAATATTTCCACATTTTGTCTTATTCCTTCGCTGCTGGAAAAGTTGCCCAATTTAGCGGGGCGTTACCAACTTGTGTGGTATCCCAGCCCATAGTATAAATCAATGCCCGAAAAAAGCCCGCACCATGCCGGCTTCGTAATCCATGTCTTCCAGACCAAAACGTTGGTCCAATATCAGCGTGATAATCTTTGCCGACATGGCAACGGTTTGGGAAATTTTGTTGATCCGGGGATCATCGAGAACGTCCCAATGCACCGGAGGGTAAACCTGCCGTTCCCGCAGGTAGTCCAACAGGGCGTCGCGCCGGCCGTTTTTCACGTAAATGGGCAAGCCCAACGGCGGGCCATGTGGCGAGACTTTCAGGAAGATGATCTCAATTTCCGGGATATCGACCAGTCGAGCGCACAGGCGCCGGTGGTTCGCCTTGCGCGCCGCTTCGATCGCCGCCCAATCCAGGCGCTCCACCGCTGCCCGCTCGTCCGGGTCGCCCAGCACGGTCAGGTCGGCGTAATAATGGCGTTCCGATTGCTCAAAAAGCGGATTTAATACGTCGAAATCCTCCGCCCCGTCGGCGATCAAACGGGCAAAGGTTTGCCGGTATTGGCGAATAACAGGCAAGCGATGGTTGGGCAGGCCGGCAAATTTTGCCAGGTTCCGGGACATATCGCAGTCGCTATAAAATAAAGAACCGTCATAAGGAACCATTTTGCGCAGGCTGTTAAAGCGCACATTCGCCGACGAAACCCGGTTGAAACCGGCCTGGGCGTCATCTTCAATCAGCAACATCCCCTGCGCCTTGAGTTGGTTTAAAACCGCCGTTTCTTCATCGGTAAACCCATAGCCAAAATAATTAATCACATACAGCGCCTTGAAACCCGGCGTTCTTTTTAGCAGGTGATTCAGATCGATCCGAAAATGATCCCGGATGGCGTAAAACGTGTAGGACAGCCCATAACGGTCAAAGGCGTCCACAAGCGTTGAGCACACGTAGGAGGGAATGAGAATTTCGCGCACCCCTTGAGAAATCAGGTAATCGCAAATCAGCCGAATCGCGGCCTCGCCCCCGTTCAGGTAGGTCATTCCCCGGGCCGGGATGTTCACCGCATTGGTTTGATAGCGCGGATCATACCAAAATTCGCCGCCGATAAAATCCATCACCTTTTTCTCCACAAACTTTTATCAGGGTAAGGCTTGCAAAATACAGCGACACATGCCCAACGACGTGTTTACCCGCCAAGCGGCAGCCTGACGGCGTTGATAAAAAAGTATGGCGCGACTTTTCACTCTGGTTGCGCGAATCTCGATGCGACATCCTGCGCCTGTACCGTCAGGACGGCTTGGGCCAGCCCGTTTGCGGCGGCGGTCAACGTGATTTCGCCAAGCTCCCCCGTGGCCCGGACGATGACCTGCGCCAGGCCGTTGAACGCCTTGCGCTTCCAGGGTTTGGCCGGTTCGATCACCTGCGCCAGCCCCGGATCGGTGTTCAGGATTTCCCACTGGTTCTTTTTGCGGAAGCGCTGCCCGGTGACGGCGTACACGTTGCGTCCGGGGTGGACCCAGGCGTGCTCCAGGCGAAAGGCCTGGCCGGGGGCGTCGCGCCGGATGTCCGCCGCCAGCAAACGCCCGTTGACGTAAACCGACTGGTTTTCGAGGACGCTTTTGGTGAACAGGTTGATCTCGGCTGCGCTCGTAAAAGCCGGCAACTCAAAGACGCCCCGCGCCACCAGCAACGGATCAAGATAGACCTGCCAGTCGGCGCTCTGCGGTTGAAAAGCAGTCTT
The DNA here is from genome assembly GCA_049792555.1 of Anaerolineales bacterium. Lineage (GTDB taxonomy): Bacteria > Chloroflexota > Anaerolineae > Anaerolineales > Villigracilaceae > UBA5195. Next base: position 3,898 of record JBARBA010000317.1, on the reverse strand, counting down.
CCAGCCGGAATCGTCGAAGCCGGGGGCAACTTCGGGGCGGGCGTCGAGGCCGTCCACCGTCAGTTCTTTCATGGCTTTGATCGGAAAGGTGCGCACGCTTTCGAAAAACCGGTCGGGTTCGTGGCTGAGCGGGTCGCCGTTGCCGACGCCGATGATTTCTCCCGGCCCCTCCAGCGTGAAGCGGATTTCGTTCGCGGCGCTGGGCACCAGCCGGCCCTGCCGGTCGTTGACCTGGACGGCGACGACGGCGACGTCCCTGCCGTCCGCCCGCAGGACGCGGCGCTCCGCAACAAGCTGGAGCGCCGCCGCTTTGCCGGCCGTTTCCGTCCGGGCGCTGACGGTTTCCCGTCCGCCCGTGTAGCCCTGCGCCGTCAATACGCCCGGCCGGTACGGAACCCGCCATTCGAGGTGGCCGTTGCGCGGCATGTCTTTTTGGCCGAGGCGCTGTCCGTTGAGGCACAAGGCCACCTGTTCGCAATTGGAATAGACCGTCACCTTGATTTCCTGCCCCTCGCGGCCCTTCCAGTTCCAGTGCGGGGCAATGTGCAGCGACGGTTCCTTTCCCCACCAGGCCCGCAGGTAATAAAAGCCGTCCTTGGCAAAGCCGCACAAATCGACCAGGCCCGATTGGTTGACCACGACCGGCCAGGCGAAGGGGTCTGGTTCGCCGCGGTAGTCGAAGCCCGTCCAGTAGAACAACCCGCCCAGGAAAGGCCGGGCGGCGTAAAACTGCCAGCCGGACTCCGTGCCCACATTCTCCGGCATGCGGTTGGTGGGCGGGAGGTAAGCCTCCCGCTCGCCGGTGGCATGGACGCCGCGCGTTTGGTGGGTGGTGGTTTCTTCGGTGCCGACCCCGGCCTGCCAGGGGAATTTCGCATGATGCGCGTCGATGTCGCCCTGGACGAGGTAGTTATATCCGATGACCTGGGCGGCTGTGCCGGAGCCGGTATCCCAGCCGCCGCTGCACGCCACGGTGAAGGCCCGCGAGTCGTCGAGACGCTGCGCAAACGTCTGCATGGTTGCGGTGATGCGTATGCCCTTTTCGTTGCCTTCGATGGCCCATTCTTCATTGCCCAACGACCAGATCGCAACCGAAGGATGGTTGCGGTCGCGCTTGATCAGGCGTTCCAGGCAGGAGAAATGCTCCGGGTTGCAGCCCATCAGGCGGTTTTCGTCGATCACCAGCACCCCCAGCCGGTCGCAGGCCTCCAGGAATGCCGGAGCGGGCGGGTGGTGCGAGCTGCGGACGGCGTTGCAGCCCATGGCTTTCATGCGCCGCAGGCGGTATTCGTGCAAAGCGTCGGGGACGGCCACGCCGACGCCGGCGTGGTCCTGGTGCAGGTTGACGCCGACGAGTTTGACGCACTGCCCGTTGAGCAAAAAGCCTTCGTCCGGGTCGAAGCGCGCGGTGCGGACGCCGAAGGCCGTTTCGCAGGCATCCACCACCGCCCCCTGCGAGCGGATCAGCGTTTCGAGGCTGTACAGGTGCGGGCTTTCGAGCGACCACAGGCGCGGCTGCTCCAGCCGGTGTTCGCTGCGGAATTCCTTTTGTTCGCCCGGCTGGAGCGACAGCCGCCGGGTGTGGCCCGTCAGGACGTTTTGGCCTTCGGCGTCCACGACGGTTTCTTCGATGTCGAAAGTGGCCGCTGCTTGGCTCTCGTTCACCACCGTCGTGCGCGCCGCGATCAGGGCGGCGTCATCCTGCAAGTCGGTGGTGACAAACACGCCGTAGCGCGCCACGTGCAGCGGGTGCGTCTTCGTCAGCCAGACGCGCCGGTAAATGCCCGCGCCTTCGTAGTACCAGCCTTCTTCCGTCGTGGCGTCCACGCGCACGGCGACCACGTTATCGCCGCCGTAATCGAGATAGTCGCTGACGTCGTAGCTGAAACCGGTGCTGCCGCTGTGCTCTGTTCCGATGTAAAAGCCGTTGACCCAGACGGCGGCGTTGCGATGGACGCCCTCGAACTCCAGGGAGATGCGCCTGCCCGGGTCGGTTTCGGGAATGAAAAAGGACTTGCGGTACCAGCCGACGCTGTTTTGGGGGAAGTTGCGGCCAATGGCTTTATAGCCGTGGCTGTGCCCGCCGCGCGCGTCGAAAGGCAGCTCGGCGCACCAATCGTGCGGCAGGTCGAGCCTGCGCCAGCCGCGGTCGTCGAAATGCTGCGCCGCCGCCCCATCGCCGTAGCCCGTTTTGGCAAAATAAGAAAAGTGGCCGGTATCGTGGCCGAAATCCCGGCGCGCGTCGAACGCATGACCCAGCGCGAAGCGCCAGTCGAAATCCAGCGGGAGATGCTCCCGGCCTGTTGTTTTTTGCATCACAAAACTTCTCCTTTTGGGAATTTGTTCAATCCTTGCGCCAATGTTGTCAGAAGCCGAATCCGCTTTTGGCATAAACTTTCTATTCGTTTCGGGCGTTACGAGCTGACAAAACCAACACAGTTACCGGACAAACAGCAGGGTATTGTAGTAATTCAGGAGGTTGCCTTGCGCATCTATAGCAACCTGGATAAACGGATAGCTGCGCCCATCGTCGAGCAAAGCGCCGCTGCGGTCTTCCCATCGAAAGAAGTAAGCTGTTTCTTTTTGCGCGGGAACAGGCGTCAGAGCATCGAGATCGAGATTGGGGGCCGCGATCTTGATAAAATTGCGCGCCTTTTGTTCCAACGTCTCGCCGCCTGGTCGAATTTCGGTTCCCATGTCCAATCCGTTTTTGGGCGCGATTTCGACGATTTGACGCGAAAGGGTGTCCACCGTATATACCCAGTGTGTCGTTTCGTATTCATCGAGCAGCCTGTCTGCACGATAGAATGGCATCAGGTAGCCCGCCCCGGTCAAAGTCACATCGCCGCGCTCAATGGTCTGGATCGCCTTGATATCCAACGCCTGTTCTTCGCCCGGAGGAGCTCGCAGGGCCAGGTCATATTCGAGGTCAGCCTGCCATTTCAACTGAGAGCGGACAAACGAATCCCCAATCAATATATCAAGATAGATCATTTGGGAAAAATCAAAGACGCGAACGGTTGTCCCGCTTTTTTCTTCATCCTTCATCCAACGGCCATAGTCGGTAACGGACTGGTTGCTGGCCCGCTCGATTTCTTCCTGCGATACCGGCATTGGGTCGGGAAGCGGGAGCGGCGTCACCTGCATCTGGCTACCAAACAACGCCATATATTCATCGTTCAGGTCGGAAATTTTAACCTTTGTTTCCTCTGACATCGCGCTTAACTGGCTGCCCGCCTCACCCTGGTAACGATAGAGTTTTTCCCCGGTTGCCTGATCTTTTTCCGGTGTTTGAACGAGATTGCCTTTCATTTTCTCGTCTTCGATCAGGCGGTCATTCGCAAAGACCGCCTGCCGCATTTCTTCTAAAATGGCCGCTTTTCGGTCGAGGGCGGTCACTGTGGCGCTCAACTGCGGCGCGGTGGTTGGGACGATTGGCGTTGGCGTATCCGGCGGAGCAGTTTGAGAAGTACCGCACCCGGAAATGAATAAACTTACGACCAACATAGCAACAAAGAAATATTTTTTCATTCGATCGACCTGACCTTAAAGGCTAAGATTGCGAAGATACAACTTTCAGTATAAAAGGGGCGAAAGACGATTTCATCTTTCGCCCCAATCGAGTTACAAACGAAGATTTACGGAAGAACGTAATCCCAAATCTCATCCCAGGCAATTTGCCTGGTTCCCGCCGCCTCATTCGTGTTCGCCAACACAACACTTTGAATATCATATAACCGAACGGACGCCACCGCAAAACTATTGCACCAGTTGAATTGGTCCACATAACCGGCGCTCTTTGACTTCCCCCCGTTCCACCAACTGTAATAAAACACTAACGCTGTAGCGTGCGTGCATGGAATGAAGGCTGAAATTTGGGTTTTACGGTAGCGCATGG
>JBARBA010000316.1:0-4310 GCA_049792555.1 Anaerolineales bacterium | reverse complement strand
TGACAGCCACCCCACGCGGGGTGGCTGTCGGCTTTTGGGGGTGGGAATTGCCGCGCGCTTTGGGCAGGTTTGGATATGACACAAACGGGGTTTGCCTGTATACTTAACGCATGAAAAACAAAGCAGGGATATGAACGAAGCCGATACTTGCCGCACCTACGTTTTACCGAATCTCAAATCTGCCGGGTGGGAGGATGAATTCATCCGCGAGCAGATGGTCTTGACGCCCGGGCGGATTGTGCCGGTGGGCAACCAGCACACGCGCAAGGACGGGCTGCGCCCCGATTACACCCTGTTTATTCGTCACAATATTCCCATCGCGGTGGTGGAAGCCAAGTCCGATTACCGCGAAGCGGCTGCCGGGTTGCAGCAGGCCATGCAGTACGCCGAAATGCTGGACGTTAAATTTGCCTATGCCACCAACGGCAAGGGAATTATCGAGCATGACTTCCTGACCGGTCAGGAACGCGCGCTGCATGGTTTCCCTGCGCCGGGTGAATTATGGGGGCGCTTGAAGGGCACGTTTCACTTTGCGAACGAAAAAGCCGAAGCCGACGCCCTGAGCGCTTACTTCGAGCAGGCCGGCGGCAAGCGCGCGCGCTACTACCAGCAGATTGCGATCAACAAAGCCGTCAATGCGGTCATCGCCGGACAAAAGCGCATTCTGCTGACCATGGCAACCGGCACCGGCAAGACCTTTGTGGCCTTTCAAATTGCCTGGCGCTTGTGGAAGGCGGCGCGTAAGAAGCGCATTTTGTTCCTGGCCGACCGGAATGTGTTGATCGACCAGGCCAAAGACCGCACCTTTGCGCCGATGGGACAGGCTTTGCATAAAATCCGGGGCAAAGCCACCAAGAGCCGCGAAGTGTACTTTGCGCTCTACCAGGCGCTGATCAACCCGACGGGCGGCCCCAATCTTTACGAGCAATACCCGCGCGATTTCTTTGACTTGATTATCGTGGATGAGTGCCATCGTGGCTCGGCCAATGAAACCGGCAACTGGCGCAAGATTCTCGATTATTTTGACGCCGCCGCGCAGCTTGGTATGACCGCCACGCCCAAGCGCACCGACAACGTGGACACCTACGAGTATTTTGGCGACCCGCTCTACACCTACAGCCTGAAACAGGGCATCGAAGACGGCTTCCTGGCCCCCTACCGCGTCTACCGCGTGGTTTCGGACGTGGACGCCAACAGCCTGCAAATCGACCCGGGCGTGCTCGACCGCTTCAAGCGCGAGATTCCACCCGGGGTGTATGGCACGAAAGACTATGAGCGTTTGCTCTCGCTGTTGACGCGCACCGAAGTGATCGCCAAACACCTGACCGCATATCTCAAGCGCACCAACCGCTTCGACAAGACGATTGTCTTCTGCGTGGATCAGGAGCACGCGCTGGATATGCGCGTGGCGCTGAACAATGCCAACGCCGACCTGACCAAAATCCACCTGCATTACGTGGAGCGCGTGGTCTCTGATGAGAAGAAAGTCGGGCGCGGACACCTGGACAACTTCCAGGACCCCGAAAAGGACACCCCGGTCATCCTGACGACTTCGCAAATGCTGACGACGGGTGTGGACGCGCCGACCTGCCGCAATGTGGTTTTGTTCCGCGCGATCAACTCGATGACCGATTTCAAGCAGATCATCGGACGCGGCACGCGCGTTTCGGAAGAGCATGGCAAATATTGGTTCACGATCATCGATTACGTGGGCGCGACGCAGTTGTTCTACGACCCGGCCTTCGACGGCGACCCGGTGCGGGTGACGAAAACCCAAATCGACGATCAAGGCAACGAAACGGAAACCACCGACAGCGAAGATGGAACGCTCGAAACCCCGGCAGACCTGTCAGGTCTTAAAGACCTGACAGGTCTCGGCATCCGGGAACTGCCGCGCAAGTATTACCTGGACGGCGTGCAGGTCTATATCACCAGCGAGCAGGCTTTCGAGTTGGACCCGGACGGGAATATTTTGCGCACGATGGAGTTCACCGATTACGTCACGCAGAACGTGCGCCGCTTGCAGTTGAGCGCCGAGCATTTGCGCCGGGCCTGGCCGCAGGCCGAGCAGCGCCGCGAAATTTTGGACAGCCTGCGCCAATACGGCATCGACCCGCAGCACCTGGCCAGCGTCACGCACCACGAAGAAGCCGACGCGCTGGATTTACTGCTGCACGTGGCCTACAATGCGCCGCTGGTCTCGCGCCGGGAACGCGCTGAAAAGGTGGCGCAGAAGAAGGCCAATTTCCTGAACACGTTTACGCCCGCCGCGCGCGCGGTTTTGAACGGCCTGCTGGAGAAATACGCCGATTACGGCATCCAGCAATTGGACGACCTGCCCAACCTGTTACAGGTGCAGCCGTTTGCGCAGTACGGTTCGCCGTCGGATATTTATGCGCTGTTTGGCGGGGCGGGCAGGCTGGTGCAGGCGGTGGATGAGTTGCAGAAGGGATTGTATGAATAGCCCATTGAAGAAAAAGAACTTGCTTATTTTCGCGGTAATCCTGTTTACGCTTTCGGCGTGCGGCCTTCGGGCAACCGCAACGCTTGAGCCAACGCCATTGCCCACTGCAACCATTGCGCCGACAGATACGCCCGCCCCCACGGTTGTTGAAAACATGATTGCCACTCCGGTGCCGACAAATACGCCAAGTCCTAAATACGATGCTGCTTTGCCTGTTGCTTCGATAGGCGACAAAGCAACCCAGGAAGAAATCGCCAGGGCTTTGTTTAAAGAATGGCTCGATCATGACGCCCAGACAAGAATCGGCAGCCTCGAGGCTTATACGATTGATGAGGTTACGTTGACAACTCTCCCTGGCCGTGAATATGGAGTGGATTTTGTTGTTGGCGTTGTCTACTCAGTGAACCCTGGCAAAGAGGGACATGGAAACTGGATTGCAGGAAATGGCGTTGCATCGGAAAACGATACTTGGATTCGAAGCAAGTTCCTCTTTATTGGCGTTCGCCGCGACAACGATCTGTATGTCCTTGACATTATTGGAACTGGCCCATAATAAGGAACCCCATGACCCAAAACACCCGCACCCAACTCTCCTCCCTGATCAAATCGGCGCGCGACATCATGCGCAAGGACGCCGGGCTGAACGGCGATCTCGACCGCCTGCCGCAGCTTTCGTGGGTTCTCTTTTTGAAGTGTTACGACGACCTGGAAGTGCGCCGCGAAGAAGACGCCGTGGCGCGGCGGCAGGCCTATAAACCGGTCATCCCTGCCCCGTACCGCTGGCGCGATTGGGGCCAGGACGAGAACAACGGCCTGACCGGCGAGGCCTTTGTGCAGTTCGTCAACAACGACCTGCTGCCCGCCCTGCGCAACTTGAGCGGCTCGGACGAGAAGCTCAAGATCGCCGAGTTGTTCAAGGAGACCTACAACCGCATGTTGAGCGGCTACCTGCTGCGCGACGTGATCAACCTGATCAACGCCATCCACTTCTTCTCGAAGGACGAGATTTTCACGCTGGCGCACCTGTACGAGTCGATGCTCAAAGAAATGCGCGACGCCGCCGGGGATTCGGGCGAGTTCTACACCCCCAGGCCGGTGGTCAAGCTGATCGTAAACAGAGTCAAGCCACGGGTGGGCGAATCGGTTCTGGACCCGGCGTGCGGCACGGGTGGATTCCTTGTCGAAACGTATGATTTCCTGCGGGACACCGTCCGCAACGCCGATGAGCAGCGCGCCCTGCAAACCGCCACCCTGTTTGGCGTGGAGAAGAAGCCGCTGCCGTTTTTGTTGAGCACCATGAACCTGCTGCTGCACGGCATCGAAAACCCGGCCATCCGGCGCGACAATGCCCTGAAGAACCCGCTCAACGAGATCGGCGAGAAGGAACGCTTCAACGTGATCGTCACCAACCCGCCCTTCGGCGGCGAGGAAGAAGCCGGCATTCAGTTGAACTTCCCCGAAAGCCTGCGCGCCGGCGAGACGGCGCTGCTGTTTATGCAGTTCATCATGCGCTCGCTCAAAGCGGGCGGGCGCTGCGGCGTGGTGGTGCCGAACGGCTTTTTGTTTGGCGACGGCGTTGCGGCGCGCATCAAGGAGCAACTGCTGCGCAACTTCAACCTGCATACGATTGTGCGCCTGCCCAACGGCGTCTTTGCGCCGTATACCAGCATCCCCACCAACCTGCTGTTCTTCGACCGGCCATTTGGCGCTGGCGCTAGCGCTGGTCGGGAGACCAGCGCCAAACCCAGCGCCAAACCGAGCGCCAAACCGACCCCGTTGGGCGGGGGTCTCCCGACCCCCGCCCAGTTAACCGCCACCCAGGATGTCTGGTTCTACGAACATACCC
>JBARBA010000315.1:0-13709 GCA_049792555.1 Anaerolineales bacterium | reverse complement strand
TAACACCCCGCCTCACGCGCCCGCGAAGCGCCGTCGCCCTGAAACCAATTTTGAGACGGAAACCAACCGAACCCTAGACGCCCGTCCAAGAGCGAGCGGGGTGCCTGCATGCGGTTGTTGGACTGCGCTTGCACTTCATCTATTTATATTTGCCGTACGTTGAGATGGTTTCTCTAACTCTGGCCATTTCATTTATCCTAATTGCCATACCGGTATTGTCGCCGAATGGTGTTGATCAATGCAGACTTCATCTGCCGCTTTTTGCCTAAATATATATCTGCAACCAGATTTTCTAACATCTGCTGCTCTGAGGCATTTATTCTCCTATGACCATACAAATATAATAACTTGTGATAGAGCATAGTAAGATGATAATGCTTATTATGATGAAAAGCGTCCTTTGCTACAATTTCAAATTTATCCATCCACCCGGGGAGTGCCAAATCTCCGCTGACCATAGCACACCATATTCTCAGCGGAAAGGGCTGCCTTTCATCTTCAATAATTTCATCAAAGACTAGACCCAACTTGGATGTTCCAATGAGATGGAACGCCAAGCTCTCGAATATTTCATATTCCAGCATTTCGGCATAACACAAAACTTGCTTGATAGTATCTTTTCGCCAAGCTGAACGGTCTCCTCCGGGTAAAGTAATATCCTCCGATTTTGAATTGAAATTCTTGAGATTGCGCAATAATTCTTCATCATTCATTTTCTCGATCCGCCGTCCGTCAGCGCTTTCAGCAAACAAAACCATCCTAAGATAATACGTCATACACTGTTCGACCGCATTTCTTTTCAATTCCCGACTATCAATAAGCTCACAATTTTTTATAACATTAGACAGAAGTAGTAGGTTTTGCATAAAAGCAACCATCGTATCATCGGTTTTTAGCTTTGCAAATTCATCATCGGAAATCGTCACTTCAATTTCCATATCTTGTGGCATTGGAATTACTTCCGTGCGTTCTTGTGTGCTTTGCTCATCAGGAAGGACATCGATTAACATCTCTGGCAGTTGTATGTTATCAAAATGATCCCAATCAAATACAAAAGCATGTTGTGTATCAAATTCGTCTTGAGCTTTTTTCGCGCGCTTTAATAATAATTCCAACAATTCCTGATTGTTTCGCTGTAGACCAGTTAAGTAGTCGATTTCACTTATATATTTGAGGTACTCATCATTGGTGAGGCAAAACTCTTGAAAAGTCTTGCTCTCAATCATATATTTGGCAACAAAGAATTCCCTGAAACAACTAAATCTGAAAGAAACAAACCCTCCATCTTCTGTTAGAATGCCAGACGCAATAAATTGATCAATGACGCCTTCGGTAGAGACCCTTAACCCCTTGGACTCAAAATATCTTATTGCCTCATTAACCAATTCGTATCTCAACCATTTTTGTTTTCCCGTCATAGCGAGCCTGTGAGCCATAAACGACAGAAAATGCTCTTTGCTTCTATAATCCAAATACCCCTTACTGCTCACGAGTATTTTTTCTAGCAAGATTTCTATGATTTGCTCAAGCAAAGCAGCCTTGTTGATTGGCGCAAAACTAATTTGTTGCCCATTTTCAATTCGCTGTTCCACGATTAGAAGCATTAACGACACAACCATTGGCGTACCGGGTAAATGCATTTCGGCGATATTGCGTATGATCATATTGGAGAGTTCATCTGGCGGCTCGCCGTGAAACCATTTGTTGGATAGATCTACAATTTGCTTCTTGCCAAATGAATGAATATACACATCAATGTAATCAACCCCTAAATTGTTTTTTTTACGCACCACGCCGATATCACCAGCGACCATCTCGCTCGTTGTATAGATATAGCGGTTCTTGGGGAACCTTCGAACAAATTCAGTGACTACCGAGACGATTTTGGTAACATTCAAGGGCAAATCGTCAAATAACAATACGCAATTGCCATCCGTAAGATTTTTTTCCAAATCCAAGTCCAAGCTATATTCCACGATATAGTTATGAAGAGCCTTAATAATTCTGTCTTTGCCTTGCGGTATCTGAGCGCAATCAACAAATAGCGGAATCCTAGGACGGTCGGCCTGGTTCGTTTCGAGGTATGCCACGTTGATATAATGGAGCAACGACGTTTTGCCACTTTCCTTTCCGCCGATGAAGAGAATGTTTTTTCCATCAAGCAGTAGTTCACCTAACGCAACACATTGTTTTGGATCTTCTCGACCAACGCTAGATTTCGCTTGGCGCTCCGATATAGTGAACAAGCGCGGTTCTACAAAGATATTGAATAATTCTTTAGGCGCCCTGGAACTGTCGCTGATTCTGGAAAGTGCGGTTTTATTTATAGTTTCGATCACATTATTTCGGAACCGAGCCACCAGGGAAGAACTCTGGTTCAGTGGGGCTAATTTCAGCATTTTGAAAGACACCGTTCCTTCGATGCCATATGCAAGAGACTTGGCAAACTCTCTCTTGCGATCAATATATTCTCGTAACTGCACATCGCAGGAATTGTCATCGAAACAAAACCTAATAATTGAGTAGCCATTGTGGTATTCCCTTGAATTATAGAGAGCACCGCCATTCACTATTAATGTTTCGCTTTCGCCCAATTGCTGAACAAGCTGAATGTTAGGTTCATGAGTATGCCCTCTTAGCCACAAATGAAACGCTCCCAAAACCCGCCTCTCTAGATTAGTTCTTTCAAACTCTTTTAGATATTCAAAGGGATGATGTACTATCCCAATTCGAAAATCACAGTCAGAAAGATTGACGATGCAATCGTCCACCGTGCGCTCACCTATAAGCAATTCACCATAGTCATCTTTCCCGCCATACGCCATCCACACTGAGTTTACACAAGCTATACCAATATTTTTTCCTTCCTTTTCCATCACATAACTGGAAAAGAAATTGCTGCCCCCTCCCTTTTTAAATTTGCTATCTACGGCCTTTTTAAACCTGTCAAAATTGGATAAGCGATTGAAGGCAATTTCATTAGCGTCTACATTGTCAATGAACTCATTAACGGCTTGACGATTGATCAAGCCTTTTTTTAGGCCAAGGTCGTGATATTTGTTTACCGCCTTCCGTTGAACATCATGATTACCAGGGCAAATGAAAAGATGATCTGTACTTAATTCAAAAATATCCAACAATGGTTTCAAAAACTGGCCTAAGAGTAGGTCGTAATCATTCTGCGTCTGTGAATATCCATCATCGCCGGAAAAGATTAAGTCGCCAGAGAAAATAACCGCGTCAGGATTAATACCCTGTTCTCGTTGGAGGGCCAGGTCGTTCAATAGAGCCTGTCTAACTATTTCCGCGTCTTTTGCATCAGGCTTAGTCGAAGAAAAGTGCAAATCAGACAAATGTAAAAGGGTCAGTTTGGTCATAAACTTATCTCCTGGATACTATCTCAGTGATTTTGAATAACACATAGATGCACAGTCCAACTCGGTGTTCACCCACCGTTTGACCTTGTAACGGTCTATGGATTTCTTGCCACCTAAACGCCCCAATTAAGATAGGCATCAGACTGCCATAGATTAAAATTGGATAGATAGCATCACAGATTCTAGCATACTTCCCGCTTGTCTCACACTCACGAAGGAGAATCTCCCATGCTCAACGGTCTTTTACTCCAAGAAAGCCTCGACGACTTGCGCGTTCTCGATCTGTTGAGCATCACCAAAACCGAAACCTGGCAGGTCGGCAACACCGCCGAGGGGTAGCGCCAGGGAAGAGACAAGTAAAAAGGAAAGGCATAGATGACTACATGGACAAACGATGAACTCAACAAGGTCGGGACGGCAGAAGAACTGGAAATTGCGCCGCTCCGAGAGGACGGCACACTGCGAAAGCCGGTGACGATTTGGGTCGTGCGCGTGGGCGACGACCTGTACGTCCGCTCTGCAAACGGGCGCGCGTCGGCCTGGTTCCGCGGCGTCCTGGCGCGGCATGAAGGCCGCATCCAGGCGGGCGGCGTGGAAAAGGATGTCACCTTTGTGGAGGAAACCGACCCCACAGTCAATGACCAAATCGACGCCGCGTACCTTGCCAAATACCGCCGCTACCCACAGTACGTCAGCCCGATGGTAACCCCTGACGTGCGAGCCGCGACAATCAAACTCACACCGCGCCCGGTAAGTTCGTAATCAATTCCGGCTCTTCCGTTTTTGCCGGGAAATCTCACCACAAAGTCACCAAGCCACCAAGATTTCAAGGTTTTTCAGCCCAAAAGCTTTGTGACTCCGTGCCTTTGTGGTTAATGCTCTTGACAGGAGAAAACCATGGAATACGCTCGATTAGGCTCAACAGGGATGCAAGTCTCGCGCATTTGCCTCGGCTGCATGGGATTCGGGGACGCGGAACGTTGGACGCACAAATGGGTGCTCAACGAGGAAAACAGCCGTCCGATCATCAAGAAAGCCCTCGAACTGGGCATCAATTTCTTCGATACGGCCAACGTCTATTCCATTGGAACAAGCGAGGAGTACCTCGGACGCGCTTTGAAGGATTTCGCAAAGCGGGACGAGGTCGTCATCGCCACCAAAGTGAACGGCAGAATGCGCGAGGGACCGAACGGCGCCGGGCTGTCGCGCAAAGCCATCCTGGGCGAAATCGACAACAGCCTGGAGCGGCTTGGGACGGATTACGTGGACCTTTACATCATCCATCGCTGGGATTACGAAACCCCCATCGAGGAGACGATGGAAGCGTTGAACGATGTGGTGCGGGCGGGCAAGGCGCGCTACATCGGCGCATCCGCCATGTACGCCTGGCAGTTCCAGAAAGCGCTGCACGTCGCCGAAAAGCACGGATGGACGCGCTTCGTCTCGATGCAGGATCACCTGAACCTGATCTACCGCGAAGAAGAACGCGAGATGCTGCCGCTCTGCCGCGCGGAGAAGATCGGCGTGACCCCGTATAGCCCACTCGCTTCGGGGAGATTGACGCGCGATTGGGCCTCGGAAAGCACGCTGCGTTCCGAAACCGATCAGATCGCAAAAAGCAAATACGACGCGACGGCTGAAACCGATCAACGGGTCGTGGAGCGGGTCGCGGAAATCGCGCAAAAGCTTGGGGTTCCGCGCGTCCATATCGCGCTGGCCTGGCTGTTACAGAAGGAGCCGGTAACCGCCCCAATCATCGGGGCAACCAGGATCGCGCATCTGGAAGACGCCGTCGGCGCGCTGTCCGTTAAACTGACGCAGGAAGATGTCGCAACCCTGGAAGAGCCGTATGCGCCGCATCGCATTGTTGGTCATCAATAAATAATAACTACTCAGCCTATCCACCCAACTACAGAAACAAAGCGGTGGTTGAGTAGGCGGTGTTCTTCAGCCGCCGTATCGAAACCACCAGGCCGGTTGAAAACAATTGTATGTGGTTTCGACACCTGCCCTGGCGGGCGGTGCCAGGGTACGGGCGAGAAAGTACGCTCGCCCTACTCAACCACCAATGCTCACTAATCACAAAACAAACAGGAGAAATGGAATGCACAATTTTACTTATCACAACCCGACCAAAATTCTCTTTGGAAAGGACACAACCGACTGTCTCGCAGAAGAAATGAGAGACAAGGGAAAGAACGTATTATTCGTCTGTGGCGGCGGCAGCATCAAGAAAAACGGACTGTACGACCGGGCGATGCGTCAACTGGGCGACAAGAATGTCTATGAACTCTCAGGGGTTGAGCCGAACCCGCGCCTGACCTCGGTTCGCCAGGGAATTCAAATTTGCAGGGAAAAGCAGATCGATTTCATCCTTGCGGTTGGCGGCGGCAGCGTCGTCGATTGCGCCAAAGCGATTTCGATTGGCGCTCCGTATGACGGCGATGTATGGGACTTTTTCAAGGGGAAGGCCTATCCCAAAGCCGCCATCCCGCTCGGCGATATCCTGACCCTGGCGGCCACCGGCACCGAAATGAACGGGAATTCCGTCATCACCAACATGGAGACAAAAGAGAAGATCGGGTTTGCAGGCGTGCTGCTCATGCACCCCGTATTTTCCATTTTGGACCCATGCAACACGTTTACGGTTCCGAACCACCAAATCGCCAATGGCTGCGCAGATATGCTGTCGCATCTTTACGAAGCTTATTTTTCCTACCCGGATGGCACGCCGGTCCAGGATGGACTGGCTGAGACGATCATGCGGACGGTTTTCGATCAAGTTTTCGTGGCGCTTGAAAAACCGGACGACTATGACGCGAGAGCGAACCTGATGTGGTGTGGGACGATGGCGCTGAACAACATCATTCCGGTGGGGAAAGAGGGCGATTGGGGCTGCCATGCCATCGAACACGTCTTGAGCGCTCATTATGACATTGCGCATGGCGCGGGCCTGGCGATCGTTACCCCGCCCTATATGAAGTATCTGTGCCAGTTCAATCCCCAAAAATACAAGCAATATGCCGTTAACGTCTTTGGCATCGACCCCACAGGCAAGTCAGATTACGAGGTCGGGTTGGAAGGCATTGCAAAAACGAAGTCGCTCTTCAAGCAAATGGGCGCGCCCGTTGCTCTCAGCGAGGTCGGCATCGGCGTTGAAAAACTTGAGTTGATGGCCAATGAAATTGTGCAAAACGGGAAAATAGGAAATTACGCGAAAATCGGCGCGGAAGAATTGGTACAAATCCTGAAGGAAGCTTTGTAACCCTGCAGGAGACAGTCACTTGCGAAGTGATTGTCTCCTTTGCGAGTAACTGCTCACTCATCAAAAAATAGAACGCGGATTTTTGCGGATCAAGCAGGTTTTCGCAGATAAAGAATTAAAAAATCCGTGAGACTCCGCAGAATCGGATTTGATCCGCGTTCTATTCCCTGGCACTGCTCGCACACCCCGCGCAGTTTGCGGGGCAGGCGGCGGGTGTGGCCATAACGGGCAAGAGCCTGAGCAATCACCTTTACGAAGGAGAATCTCCCGTGTTAAACGGCCTTTTACTCCAGGAAAGCCTGGACGACCTGCGCGTGCTCGACCTGCTGCGCATCGCCAAAACCGAAACCTGGCAGGTCGGCAACGCCGCCGAGGGGCAGCCCTCCGTGTGGACGGCGCTGTCGTTCGAAGCGCCGGTCGACCAGGCGGAGGCCATTGCCGAGGCCTTGAGCGGCGCGCTCAAGGCGCGGGGCTGGTACATTAACGCTTCCACCGATGCGCTGGTCTACGTCATCTTCCCGCGCAAAGTCTTCCGGTATCCCAAGGGCGACGGCGCGCAGCGCGCAGCAGCCCAGGCGTATGCCCGCTCGATTGGAATCCCTGAAAGCCAGTTGGATTGGGGCGAATAGGCAAAGCGGCTCTCCAACCCGTAAGTCGGAATGAATTCCGATTTACGGGCTGACCGTCAAAGGGTGCGATACCGCAATAGCAAACCGCCCGGAGAAATCTCCGGGCGGCTGCTATTAGAAGGTGGTTGAGTAGGCGGCGGTGCTATCCCGCCGCCGTATCGAAACCACCGATGATAGAAGATTTACCCGTTCTTCTTCTGGTATTCCTTCATAAACGCAACCAGGTCCTCAGCGCCCTTCATGGTGACGGCGTTGTAGATCGAGGCGCGCATACCGCCCACCGAGCGGTGGCCCTTGAGACCAACCAGCCCGGCATTACCGGCTTCTTTGGCAAACTGGTCTTCCAACGCTTCGGTCGGCAGGCGGAAGGTGACGTTCATCATGGAGCGGTCTGCCACTTGGGCGTGGCCGCGATAGTAGCCGCCGCTCTCGTCGATGGTCTTGTAGATCAGCGCGGCTTTGGCTTGGTTGATCTTGGCGATGGCAGCCGCGCCGCCCAGGCCCTTGATCCACTTCATAACCAGCCCGACCATGTAAATGGAGAAGCATGGCGGCGTATTGTACAACGAACCGTCGGCAGCCATCAGTTTGTAATCGAGCATGGCCGGCAGGTTGGCCGGGACGCGCTCCAGCAGGTCGTCGCGCAGGATAACGGCCACCACGCCTGCGGGGCCGATGTTCTTCTGGGCGCCGGCGTAGAGCAGGCCATATTTGGCAACGTCAATCGGGCGGCTGAGGAAATCGGACGAGGCGTCGCAGAACAGCGGCACACCGGCGGGGGCAACGGGTTCGGTCTTGTATTCGATGCCTTGAATGGTTTCATTCGCGGTAAAGTGCAGGTAAGCGGCCTTGGGATCGAGCTTCAGTTCGCTCTGGGCGGGAATGCGATCGAAGTTGGTGGCCTTGCTGCTGGCGGCAACGCAGGTGGCGCCCAATTTCTGGGCTTCTTCCAAAGCCTTTTTGGCCCAGGCCCCGGTCACGATATAATCTGCCGAAGCGCCCGGCGCGCGGAAGTTCATGGCTGCCATGGCAAATTGCAGGGTTGCGCCGCCTTGCAGGAAGAGCACCTTGTAATTGGCCGGGATGGCCAGCAGTTCGCGCATGTCGGCTTCGGCTTCGTGGATCACGCCCTCAAACTCTTTGGAGCGGTGACTGATCTCCATGACGGACATGCCGGTGCCTTTGAAATCGAGCAATTCTGCCTGTGCTTGTTGCAAAACTTCGAGAGGCAGGCCGGCAGGCCCGGCATTAAAATTGTGAACGCGCTTCGTTTCGGTGGTCATAGTTCTGCTCCTTTGGTGGATGAAAAGTTGATTCAGCATCTGTCGATGCTGATTGGCGCCAGTGCATCAGGCCCCTGCGGCAAGGGGTTTGCGTCCTCGATAACATTCTACCTTGCTTCCTGATACTGGTACAGTTTTATCATAACCGCCGCAGAATAGATAGTGATATATATCACAAAGTCGGGGTATCATATGTAGTGTATACTGATTGACAGTCTACGCCGCTGTGGTAGAATGCGGTTCGTGTTGTTTTTCACAAACGCTCTTGCTGTTCCGAGCGAAGCAATGCAACTTTATGGCGCCACCCATGCTGGCATAGGTAAAAATGAGAAAATACGAAGACATTGGTTTGAAAGTTCCGCAGGTTTACTTGCCAAAAAAGGGCACCGAATTGGCCCATTGGGCGGTGATCGCCTGCGACCAATTTACCTCGCAGCCGGAATACTGGCAGCAGGTTGAGCAGGCGGTTCGTAAAAACCCATCCACGCTCAATCTGACGCTGCCTGAAATTTATCTCGAAAGGCCCGGCGAAGAGGAACGCATTAAAAGTATCCAGGATGCAATGAAAAAATACCTGGACGACAGCATCCTGGAACCGCGCGAAGGCATGATTTACGTCGAGCGCACTGTGGGCGGCAAGACGCGCAGGGGCATTGTCCTGGCCCTGGACCTGGAACGCTACGATTACACCAAAGGCTCCTCCAGCCTGATCCGCGCCACCGAAGGCACCATCGTGGAACGCCTGATAACGCGCATGAAGATCCGCGAGCACGCTGTGCTTGAACTGCCGCATACGCTGGTGTTGATCGACGACCCCAATCGCACGGTGATCGAACCCATCCAGGCTGCCAAAAACGGGCTGGAAGAACTCTATGATTTTGACCTGATGTTGAACAGCGGCCACCTTTCGGGGTATGCCGTCAACCCGGATTTGGAAACGCATGTGGTCGAATCCTTGCGGGTGCTGGCCCGGCCGGATGTCTTTGCCACGAAATACGGCGTTACCGACCAGCCGGTGCTGTTATTTGCCATGGGGGATGGCAACCACTCCCTGGCCACCGCCAAAGAAAGTTGGGAAAAGAGGAAACTAAAACCCGGCGTGGGCATGGATCATCCCGCCCGTTACGCATTGGTCGAGATCGAAAACATTCACGACGAGGCGCTGGAATTTGAACCCATCCACCGGGTGCTGTTTGGCTTGAAGAAGGACATTTTCGCGGCCATGCAAGCCCACCTGGGAGACAATTTCACTTACACCCGGGTTGCCAACGCCGCAGAGATGCTCCAACGGGTGAACGATGCGCAAGGTCCCAGCCACATTTTCGGGATGGTCGGCAGCGGAGAGACTTTCGGCGTGGTTGAAACTGCCAACCCATGCTGCAACCTGCCGGTTGGCACGTTGCAGACGTTCCTTGATCTTTTCCTCGAAGAAGGCGGCGCCAAGAAGATCGATTATGTGCATGGCGAAGACGTGGTCTGCAAACTGGGCACGCAGCCCGGCAACGTGGGTTTTTACCTGCCCGGCATGCAGAAAAGCGACCTGTTCAAGACCGTGATCCTGGATGGCGCGCTGCCGCGCAAGACCTTCTCGATGGGCGAAGCGCATGAAAAGCGCTTCTACATGGAAGCGCGCAAGATCAGGCACTATCCCAAAGATACACAGATCAAATAAAAGTGGCTCTCCAAGAATCAGCGTGATAATCCCATATCTGGGGGCCAACCCGTATGTCGGGATTAATCCCGACATACGGGTTGGGGTAGATCGCGGAAATTCTCAGAGAGCCATAAAAGTACCTGCCGTCCTTCGATAAACTCAGGACGGCAGTTTTTTATTTAAGAACTGGTCGTCAGGCGTCAGGCGGGCCAAAGCTCTTGCAAAATCATCGGGGTAAGGCGCTTCGAACGTCAGGCGCTCGTTTGTCAACGGATGGGTGATGGTCAGCGAAAAAGCGTGCAGGGCGGGACGGGCAATCAGGTCGGTTTGAGGGGCGCTATATAAAATGTCGCCGACGAGTGGATGACCCAACGCATAGGCGTGGACCCTGATCTGGTGCGTCCTCCCCGTCGCAGGCCGGGACGCCAACAACCCGTACCCGCCTACGGGGGCAAGTCCTTCATACCGTTTAAGGACGGTGAAATGCGTCTCTGCGGGGACGCCCTTGCCGTTATCGACCACCGTGCGATGGCTGTGTCCGACGTTGACGCGCAGCTTGTGCCGCGCGGTGTGCTCGTCCCACGCAGGCGCGCCGACGCAGATGGCGTGATACACCTTTTGGGCTTCGTGGCGCTCGAATTGCAGGTTCAGCGCCCGGTGCGCGGCCGCCGTCCGGGCAAAGACCATCACCCCACTGGTAATCTTGTCCAGGCGGTGGACAACCCACAGGCGCTGGCGCGGGTCTCCCGACCCGCGCCCAACGTCGGGACGAGTGCCCGTTAGGGTAGACCCGCGCCCAACGAGTTCATCGAGCAGCTTTAAAAGATACGGGGCGTCCGCGTCCCAGCCATCGGGCAGCACCGGCAGCCCGGCAGGTTTGTCGATCAAAAGAATGGCGTCGTCCTGGTAGAGAATGTTCATGCCCGCTATTGTACTTTACCGCGTGATCGATCCCGCCCAAAATTGCGACATTTCCATATTGTCAATTTTCCATATACCCCCGCGTTAACGTCAGCGGGCCTGTTTATGCAACCGCAGCAGCGGGGGTACCCCCCAGAAAAGCAAGATAACATTTGGTTCAAGTAGCGCGTCTTTTCAAATCCATTTCACCCAGAGGAAACTTATGGTTAGCGTGAAAGATGCGGCGCGCGGAAGGAAGGGCTTACTGGACAATTTCACCTAAACTGAAGACAGGATCAGGCCGCCCCGCAAACTTCGTGGCAGGCGGAAGGCCGCGAGGAAAAAACCCTTGTGGCGCTCGATTGGAACTCGATGGGTGCTCGATGAGCGCTCGATTGGAGCTTGATTGGAGCTCGATGGGAGCTCGATGGGAGCTCGATGGCTCCTCGATGGCTCCTACACGCTGCGGGAACGCAGCCGCGCAGCGTTCCCGTCAATTTTGTGCCTTGACATACCCTGTATTCCAGGTAAAATGTTTTGTAAAGAAAACAAAATATTTCATGCAAGACCAGGAGCAAGTAACATGGATAATATCTTTGCCGAAAGATTGGATCGTCTTTTCAAAGAGAAAAGAAAACCGGACGGGATGCCTTATTCCACCGCAGACGTTCTGGCGACCACCGAAGGGGTGTTGACGCGCGTGCATCTCTGGAAGCTGCGCAACGGAAGAGCTTCCAACCCCAGCCTTAAAGTGATTCAGGCCCTGGCAAGTTGTTTCGATGTTTCGCCCACCTATTTTTTCGAAGACGAGCAGATGCCAACGCCATGCGCCCCGGACAGCCAAGTGAGAAACTTTGTGACCGTTCTAAGAGAATCGAGCCTGGGCGAGGAAGAACAAAAGGCCGTGCTCTCGGTTGTTACAGTCTTGTTGAAGCACTAAACCCGAGGGGAGAATGACATGGACGCAAACAAAGAGGGCAGACTTAAAATACAAGCGCCGGCCTGAGGGGGGCAGGTCGACGCTTGCAGGCGTTATTATTGGACAAATGCGCAAAAAACGTAAGGGTTTTGAAGTTCAGCGCGCCTGCCGGAACCGGGTAAATATCAAACGCCAGCCACCCCTCGCGGGGTGGCTGGCGGCTTTTGGGACCTGTTTTCCTTGACATTCCCCGCGAATTGCCTATACTCACCACAAACCTGAACGAAAGGGCGGATTTGAAGAAAGCCGCCCCCACCCCATCACTCTGCTACTTTGACAGGCATTTCATGGAAACTCTGCTGGTCGTCAGTTCCATCCTGCTCTGGGTTGTGCTGCTGTTCAACCTTTTGCTGTCCTTCCAACTCATCCGCATCGTTGCGCCGGATGTTTGGGCGCAAAACACTGCGAAGCTCAAGCAAGGACAGGCCGCGCCCGATTTCAAAGCCACAGACCTGGACGGGAAGAGCCTCACGCTGGCTTCATTCCGCGGGCGGTCCTTGCTGCTGGCCTTTATTTCCCCGTCCTGCTCCGGCTGTCTGGACAGGTTGGATGAAATCCGCAGCCTTGCGGCCAGCGCGCCCGATTTGCAGGTTGCGCTGGTGTGCGACAGCAACGAACCGATCAGCCGGGCGCTTGCAAACGAGTATCGACTTGAGATGCCCGTCATGGCGGAGTTCAGGAACCAGGCCCCGATCTGGAGCCGCTATAAGGCCGCGGCCACGCCGTATTACTGCCTGATCGACGAAAAGTCGCGCGTGCAGGCCGCCGGGCCGTTCGATGCAGGTTGGGAGGCGTTATCGGAAACGTGGGGATTGCAAGACGGCGCGCCCGAAGAACCGGAAAAGCAGGAATCGACTGAGCTATAATCACCCCTGCCGGTCTTAAGAAACCACTCTGATTATTTTATTGAAACTCAAGGAGAAATGCCATGACAGACAGTCACAAATCCAATGATGACAACAAAATGGGCCGCCGCGACTTCCTGAAAGCGGGCCTGGCCTCGGCCGTTGCGCTGGTGCTGGGCGGGCTGACCCGGAAAACAGCCCAGGCGGCTACAACAACCTATTACGGGTTGGATTCTCGTTCTGAAATATGCTGTAGCATGCCTCTCAATTACTACATTGGGAGAGGGGGACAAGACACTGCATGGGATGAGACGGTTACCTTTGACCGTACTACAGCATCTGCTGTTGGCATTTACGCGACCTATACGTACTGGGTGCTTTTTGGGCCGGATAAAGCGCCGAAAAAGACTGCCGCCGGCTACTATGCGTATGGGAAAAGTCAAGCAGTGGCGTATATGAAGGGATGGGCAGGTGAGGCAACTTGGGCGCCGTTCGCATACGCCGTGACGTTTTTTGCGGATATAGAACCATACTACAAGTCAGACGGCAGCGTTATTAGTTACAACGGCTGGCAGCATGATGGTTCTGCAACCTCCAAGATCAACAACCGAAAAGTTTTGGATGGTTTCCTGGACCAAATGGCGGTTGGGTTTGCGTCCAAACCGGGTATTTATACAACCCCGGCCCTCTTTCGAGACTGGTTTGGCACAGCGTACAGGACTTCCCAGGCCGCTGTGCTGTGGGTCTCCGGCTGCCGGACAAAAGCTCCTTCCATCT
>JBARBA010000314.1:0-1716 GCA_049792555.1 Anaerolineales bacterium | reverse complement strand
GGCCGGTGGTAACGACGGGGGTGGGCGTGCGGGTCGGGGTATTCCCCACAACCGGCGTGGTTGGGACGGGTGTGCTGCCGCCATCCAGGGCGAACTCGATCGGGGTCAGGTAAGCTTGCTTGGCGGTGTTGACAGTCGTCCAGTCGCCGTTCAAGATACCACCGGTATCACCCGAGTCCGGGTTCAAGCACCAGAAGGTCCAACTGATTCCAGTTGCGCCGGTGCCCAGGTAGGTTTTGAGCGCGCCGAGCCACTGCGTGTCAGAAGTATCGGAGAGGGTTGTGCCAAATTCGCCCAAAATGACCGGAGCGACATTGTTCTTTTGCAGGTAGCCCCAATGCGCATCCCAGATGGCGGCCATGTTATTGGGGTAATTTGCATCGTGGAACCAGGTCTGGTCAGAAACTTCGTGAGGATAGTCGTGAGCCGAGTAGACTACGCGGTTGGCAACGTTGAGTTGAACGGGATAGCTCGCGGCGCCTTCCACGTTACCGCCCCACCAGTAGCAATCTGCGCCGGCTGATGGTTCCACCACGCCGCCGGGACCGTAGCAATCGGTGCCTTCGACGATGATCAACCAATTGGGGTTGACCGCCAAAATGGCGTTCCCGCCGCGTTCAGCAGCCAGACGCCAGTCAATGGCCGTAACGCCGCAGCCCCAGCAGGCGCCGGTTGTCGCGCCCTGGATATGATGGGGTTCATTGTGCAGGTCAGCGCCGATGACAGCGGTGTTGCCGGCGTAATGGCTGGCCAGCATGGTCCAGTCGGAGAGCCAGCGCGACTCGGGGTAGGCCGAGGTGTACCACAGCGGGGATTGGCCGCCGGAATCTGGGCGGTGCTGGTCGAGGAAGAAACGCAGGCCGATGGAGCCGCCGTAAGCGATGATCTTGTCCATGATCTGCAAACCGGTGGTCAAGCCTTGCAGGTCGGCGTTCATTTGGTAAAAGTTGATGCTGTTGGGGGTGCTGCCTGCGTCAAAGAGCTGATCGCTAAAGGGCAAACGGATGGTGTTATAGCCCAGGCTCTTGATCTGGTCCAGCATGGATTTATAGTCGCGCGCCCACAGGCCGTGGGGAGAGTAGTTGCTGGTCTCGAAACCGAACCAGTTGATGCCGGTGATGCGCACCTGCGCGCCGTTGGCGTCCAGGATTTTGCCGCCGCTGGTGTGCCAGTAGCCCGCGCCGGCGGCGCTTGCTGGATTCGCCGGTGCGGCAGTCAAAAGTATCGCTACAATCAGCACGATGGATAACAAAGAAACCAGAACGGATGGGAATATTCGGCTTACATTCTTGCGAAGGTTCTTGAACATGTTGGGTCTCCTGAAGTAGTTGTGGTGAAATGGGTTGAGCGTTTGGATGAGGCAATTCACGATGTCCTTGATTTCCGTACCGGCGACCTCCAGATCGATTTATCGGGTGTCTCGTTTTCTAAAAATGCGATTTGTTTCAGATAATCTAGGGTACGCCTTTCGGAGGGTTGAAGTCTTACACGATATTAATCAGCGTGTGGAGAATATTGACAGGTTCGATTATTAAATCGAAGAGAGAGGCAGATTGCCTCTCTCTTCGATTTAGGTCAATTTTGTGCGTGTGCGCCGGTTTGGACTGCCCTAACTTTTTAGGGAAACATCTATCGGGGTGCAAGGTTGTTGATGTATGTATTCACGTATCATCTCAAAATTCGGGGGGACTGTTGTTGCAAGGTGGTTTCGATACG
>JBARBA010000313.1:0-10686 GCA_049792555.1 Anaerolineales bacterium | reverse complement strand
CGATCACAAACGCTGACAACAACAAAACCATTACCCTGAAAGTGGGCGACACCTTCCTGCTGGCCCTGGACACCAACTACATCTGGACCGTTACGCTCCCAAGCTCCACGGTTGTGAAACGGATTGGGGATGGCCCCAAGGGAACGCAAGGCATCTACCAAGCCATCGGCAAAGGCACAGTGGTTTTGAGCGCCGTCGGCGACCCGGTGTGCCTGCCTTTGGGCTGCGCCCAGCCTTCGCTTTTGTTCAAAGTGACCCTGGTGGTGCAATAAAGTCAGGTTTAGCGCAAAGCGTTGTAAGAGCCGCTTAACCCCGGCTGCGCTCGTTTGACGCGCAACGGATACGCAGGATGTAAACGCAAGCCGAGTCCCATGAGGGACTCGGCTTTTTTATGTTGTGTGTTTCGTATTGCGTATTCCGTTTTCACCCACCAATGACCAAATACCCTGCGGGCACGATGTCACCCACTGATAACGGCCTTCTTTTTGCGGGGTGAGCGTTTGATCTCGCTCTTGCGCGTGCCGCCGGCCATTTCGTACTCGTTGCTATCCTTGCCGTATTTGGATGCCACGCCTGTCAACATACGCTCACTGAGGGAACGCAGTTCCTTTTCGGCGGCGCGCAGGTCGTTGGTGGCTGCATCGACCTGCGAAAGCAGCGTGTTGCAGGTGAATAGCTTGTCCTGCACACCCTGGATGGCAGCCTGGTAGACGGCAACCGACAGGCCGTTGGCCAGATCGAGCGCCGGGTCAATCGACTTCAATGCCGACAGGCGCTTTTCGGCGGCTGCGGCGATGCGGGAGGATGCTTTGAGACGCGCCATGAGAATTTGTCCTTCCTGGGGAATGGGGGACTACTGGCGCGTTGAGCGCCGGGCAGTTTAGAATGGAAAAGGGTCGATTGATCTATTTTATCACAAGGGTGGTTTTTGCGAAATTGCAGGACTTATCTCTTATGGGGAACTTTGTATCTCTTGTGTACTACTTCCCATCGATTATTATGTATATTATAGAAGACAAGTATTACTACTTATCTGCTGCGTTCTACATTATAACAACTTCCAGAAATAATATATTTCTTACATACTATCAAATGCCTGCTATCTGCTACATTATAGTTTTTACGTTTTACATCATAGCTCTTATCTGCTACATGATATTTGCTATAAACTACCACTTGTTTCTCACGAAGTACCACGTAGTTGCTATCTGCTACCATATGTCTCTTATTGATATTCTTCTTCAAGGGCGTAAACGCGCCGCGTGATCAACGGCTCACCTGCTTGCGTTTATGCTATAATTTTCATGGGTAATTTTATTCACAATGGCTTTATGTCCGCGAGGGGGTTGGGGGATGGCGGGCGGTGAGGCTGGATCTTGCGTGATGCGGTTACACAATCACCGTATACCCCCTGTTGGACACTCGCTTTCAAAGCTAATAACTAAAAGAGAACCAAGCATATGCCAAAAGATATTGGAAAAACATTAGGAATATTGGCATCCTGCGCTACAATTATTACAACTTGTATTGCAGCAATTGCATTGATCCCCACTTTTTGTCAGTGGTTAAGTCCACCAGCGTTAGTCCAATATGTTACCCCCTCAGACAATAACTCTCCAACTTCAATTCCGTCCAATGCTTTCGTTCTAACTCCTACTAAAATTTCAATTGATAGTCTGGATAGACTCACATTATTAACTTGGTTTGAAATTCCCCGAAAAACAAAAAGGCTTGATGTTGATAGAATAGACACGATTTTGCGTAGAAATCGTTCCGAATCTGTAGTCACTATCCCGAATTATCCCTTGTCTTCAAAGTTCAGCCTTGATGAATATGGCTATCTGTTTACAAATGGAAAAGCCTATGACTTGCCCATAGGAAACGATGTAGCGCAAAATTTATTAAATATAGACTGGGGCAAATGGGAAAATTATTTAGGGGTATTTGACTTTGTTATTCCTACCGACAAAAACCTCCAATTCTGCGGTTTTTATGTCCGGTCAGAAAGTGGTGGTCTTAATTGGCAAGATACTCAAAGGTTTATTTACAGTGCTGACATAACAGATAAATTTGTTGTGGAGCGGGCATCTTGGGTGGAAATAAAAGAATGTTATGATGTGCCAAGTACTAATTGGGCGAAAAGAAACGCTCAAAATGCTGCCGCATCATCTACAACAGATTCTGTTTATTATTGGGATAAGTTGTCAAATGCATGGGTGCAGTTAAAATGAAACGTCGCCCAACAAAGCTTGTAGGCTAACAAATTGCCACGTCCCATAATTAAGGGCACTTTTTTGCTCGCAAACATTGTCTGTTTCATGGGCCGGTCCGCGTGGCAAACCACAGCTAAAGCAAATCTTCGGCACGCCTCTTCCAAAATAATGGTTGTTTTGCAGGAGAAAAGATGAAAAACGGCTTGGCAATTGCATTGGGAATAATTACATTACTCGGTGTTGGCGTTACCATCGGCGCAGTTATCGTTTTGTTGCTGATGTTCTTTGGCGGAAGGCCAACACATGTTGGCGTTGGCCCTGTTGAATTCGAAATTCCAACAGCAATGGCTTCTCAAAGCCAAGCGCCAAGTAATGCCCCAACCTACCCTACATCTGCCCCAGGCGGTTTACATATTTGCGGTGAACCTGCTTTCAGTGGCGGCTTACAGACATCAGACCCTTTGTTTTCCCGTCCTGAAGGATATTTTTCAGGTTGGATAAGTTCAGACCCAGCAACAGTTATATTATCCGATGGCACAACCAAAACCTTTGCAACTCAGTTTGTCTTGGTTGTTGATAATTTACCATCAGTACAGGTAAAAGGCGTAATGCGTCAAGCGGGTAAAGCAAATACATGGGGTTGCTGGTATTCAGCAAACCTTTCTACTTTTGCAACCGATGACGCCAAGCAAGATTTTTGCATAAAAAAAGCAAATGGCTTCAATGCTGTTTTTGACATTGCTAATACAACAGGCTTTCAAGAAATTGGCACTACCGCTACAATATCTTGTCCGTAAACAAAAAACGTGCCAATTATGGTCGGCGGGGCAGTCCCACACCGTCGCACTATGGGGAGTGCGTTGTCCACCCGGCTGTCGGTGGCGAGATGATCGACGAGGTGAAAAAATGAGCGCATTAAGTTTGCGATTACCCAAAACATTGCATGAACAACTGCAAAAACTGGCTTTGGAGGAAGGTATCTCGGTCAATCAGTTTGTCATGCTGGCAGTTGCTGAAAAAGTTGCCGCCATTTCTACCATTGAATATTTGGAGAAACGAGCAAAACGCGGCAGCCGTGAAAAATTTCTTGAAATCTTGAACAAAGTCCCCGATGTGGAACCCGAGGAGTTCGATAGGCTATAGCTGGGCCTAATGATGGTCGGTGGGGCAGTCCCCTCCGTTATACTGCGGGGACTGCGTTGTCCACCCGGCTGCCAGGCGCATAAGGCAAGATTGGCTGCGTCAGGAGAATGCAATGTCACTATTTCCAACCGACCCCAAGAAAATCCGGGCACAAATTACGCGCTATGAGCGCGAAATGCACCGGGAATATGAGTCACATCGCTTTATCGATGACGGCTATGGCAAACGCTATCTCTTGGGGCCTGCCGGGTAACTGGTTGACCTGCCGCGATCTACCCACTGTTGGTTTCGACACCCGCACTGCGTTCGGTGCAGTGTACGCAGGGAACGCTACTCAACCAACGACACGACATTTGTCATATTATCGTCACTCTTTAGTTTTTGCAAATATATATTTGCATAATTGAGTTGACTTCGTTCCCCCGGCCCGTTATAATCTCGCCACCCTATGACAGAACCGCTCAATTGGGAAAGCACCTTCGCCATTGCGCTGGCGCTCGCAGAAGCGCATCCCGCAGTCGACCTGACCAACGTCTCGCTCAACATGATCTATGCGTGGACGGTGGAACTGGAAGGTTTCGATGATGACCGCGCGCTGGCCAATGACGAAATTCTGTCTGCCATTTATCAAGACTGGTTCGAGCACAAGGAGAACTTGCATGACCCCCAATGAACTCAACACCCCCGGCTATGAAATCCCACCAGAAATAGACGGAAAGGTAGCCATCACCACACTTGACCGTCTGTACAACTTCGGTCGACGCTCGTCGCTCTGGCCGCTGATGTTCGGCCTGGCCTGCTGCGCCATCGAAATGATCGCCGCGGAGGCCGGGCGCTACGACATGGCCCGTTTCGGCATGGAAGTCATGCGCCCCAGCCCGCGTCAGAGCGACGTGATGATCGTATCCGGCACCGTCACCAAAAAGATGATCCCGATCATCGTGCGCCTGTACAACCAGATGCCCGAACCGAAATACGTCATCGCCATGGGCGCTTGCGCTTCGGGCGGCGGGCCTTTCAAGGAAGGTTACAACGTCGTGGCCGGCGTGGATAAATTTGTCCCGGTGGATGTCTATATCCCCGGCTGTCCCCCCACCCCCCAGGCGCTGATCGCCGGCATGATCAAACTGCAAGAGAAAATCGACAAGCAATCACTTAAGCAGGTGCGCTGGTACAAAAAAGGCGCGGACTCGGTCGAAATTCCGATGCCCGTGCTTGGCCCCGATTTGATCGACCCGCGCCAAATCCAGCAAATCAAGGCCAAATCTGCCGAACTGGCCAACCCGCCCGCGCCCGCCGTCGAGAACGCATAGGAGACCCTGATGACTACTCCCGCAATTGAAGCAACCCCTGCGTTGGCTGAAAAATTCCCCGGCGCTGTGACGGCTGATGCCCGCCCCGGTTTTTCCGGCTGGATTGTGGACGCCGCCAAACTGATTGAATTCGCCGCTTTCGTCCGCGACGAACTCGGCTACGACTTTTTATCCTCACTGACCGGCGTGGACTACCTGGCCGAAGGCAAGATGGAAGTCGTTTATCACACGTACAAGACCACAGGCGGCCCCGCGCTGATTTTCAAAGTGCAGGTCCCCCGCGCCGAAACGGTGGAAGTTCCCTCGCTTGTCTCCATTTGGCCGGGCGCGGAATTCCAGGAACGCGAAGCCTGGGACTTGTATGGCATCAAATTCACCGGCCACCCCGACATGCGCCGCATTTTGATGTGGGAAGGCTTCGAAGGCCATCCCATGCGCAAAGACTGGAAAGAAGCCTTCTACGAAGAAGAAGTCAAGCCATTCAAAAGCCGCTTTCCCGAAGGCGAGCACGCATTCGCAGAACAGAAAAGCCCTTTCGGCGATAACGTGATGTTCCAGCCCGGTTTCGACCCCGAAAAATGGACCTCGACCGACCCGGAAGAAGCGCTCTACGCTTCATTAAAAAATTACCAGACAGAAATCAAAGACGGCATCAAGACTGACCACGTGTTGGTCAACATGGGGCCGCAGCATCCATCCACACACGGCGTCTTCCGCGCGGTGGTGATGCTGGATGGCGAAACCGTCGTGCGCCTCAAGCCGGTCATGGGCTACCTGCACCGCAACCACGAGAAAATCGGCGAGCGCAATACCTTCCTGCAAAACATGCCCTACACTGACCGCCTGGACTACTTTAACGCCATGACCAACAACTGGGGCTATGCCCTGGCTGTGGAAAAATTGATGAACGCAAAGGTGCCGGAACGAGCCGAGTATATCCGCGTCATCATGGCGGAACTCAGCCGCATCCAGAACCACATGATCCTGATTGGGATGCTGCTGAACGACCTGGGTGCCTACTTCACCCCGGCCCTGTACGCCTTCGAAGAGCGCGAACTGATCCTGGACATTTTCGAAGCTGTTGCCGGTTCGCGCATGATGTGCAACTACTTCCGCTTCGGCGGCGTGGTGCGCGACCTGCCCGCCGGCACGCTGGACAAAATCAAAGACCTGGTCTCCGAGCGCCTGCCGCGCAAGATCGAAGAGTTCGACCGCCTGTTGAGCGAAAATGAGATCCTGGTTGCGCGCACCAAAGGCATCGGCTATCTCAGCCCCGAAGACGCGGTGGCCTACTCCATGGTCGGCCCGGTGCTGCGCGCCGCCGGCGTCCCCTACGATGTGCGCCGCGCCGACCCGTACGGCATCTACGACCGCTTCGAATTCGACGTGGCTGTGCGCTATAACAGCGACGTCTATGACCGCTATCTGATCCGCATCGAAGAAATGCGCCAATCTGTCCGCATCCTCCAGCAAGCCGTCAAAGGCATTCCCGAAGGCCCGGTAATGAGCAGCAAACCGCTGTACCAGGTGCGCGTCCCGGCTGGCGAGGCTTACGGGCGCGTGGAAGCTCCAAAAGGCGAACTGGGCTTTTACGTGGTCTCCACCGGAAAACCCAACCCCTATCGCTACCACGTCCGCGCCCCATCGTTCATCAACCTAACGGCGCTTGAGAAAATGTGCATGGGCCAAAAGATCGCCGATTTCGTAGCCATCCTGGGCGCAATCGATATCGTTCTCGGTGAACTTGACCGCTAATCAACGGAGAAAACAATATGTATGGAATAGGCTTACTTAAAGGTCTGCAAGTCACCCTGCAACGTTTCGTAGACACCTACCTGGATGACATCCAATGGCTGGGCAAACGCTATTACACGGCGGAAGGCGTCGCGCACCGCTCCAGCTCGAAGGCAAAGGGCATCTTCACGGTGCAGTACCCCGAAGAAAAACTGCTCACGCCCGAAGAATTTCGCTACGTCCCTTTCCTGGTATATGACGGGCCAGACGACAACAAAGCCGTGCGCTGCACCTCCTGCGGAATCTGCGCCAAGGTCTGCCCGCCGCAGTGCATCTGGATTGTGCGCACCAACGACCCGGCCACCGGTCGCCCGATCCCGGAGCCGGCGGAGTTCTACATCGACGCCGACATCTGCATGAACTGCGGCTTCTGCGCCGAGTATTGTCCGTTCGACGCGATCATCATGGATCACGATTACGAAATCGCCTCCTATGGCCGCAACCTGTTCGACATGGAAAAGTTGCTCAAACCTGCCAGCTATTACCTCGGCATCCGCCCCACAGATTACGCCATCCAGGAACAGGCGCGCAAGGCCAAAGAAGCCCTCAAGGCAGCCAAAGCAGCCTAAACTTTAAGGGGTAAAAGTTGAAAGATAAAGGTTGAAAGTTGGACGTATAATGCCATTACCGTCATGTCCTATTTTGGAAAGGAGTAATCCATGCGCCTTAAAGTAGTTTTTGAGCCAAGCGACGAGGGTGGTTTTACAGTTTTTGTTCCTTCCCTGCCCGGCTGTATCAGCGAAGGTGAAACTGAACAGGAAGCCCTCGCCAACATTCAGGAAGCCATTGGATTGTACCTTGAACCTGTTGATGATGACTGGATATTGGACAAGCAGGCGTTGGTTCAGGAAATTGAAGTGTGAACAAAGTCCCCAGCCTTGCCTATACGGAAATTATAAAAGCTCTCCAAAGAGACGGCTGGACTATAGTGCGTCAACGAGGCAGTCATATTCGATTACAGAAACATACCAGAGATGAACAACTGCTCAAGATCACGGTCCCGGCCCATCGCCCTGTTAAACGATCAACGCTGGTGCATATCTTAAAGCAGGCGCATTTGGATATAGAACAGTTTATTGAGTTGCTATGATTCTCGTTGCAGCTTAAAAATATATCGTCAGGAAACCCATGAGCAAAAAAATTACACGTGAAATCGTCCTCGCCGCATTGGGCAAGGTACAGGAACCCGAACTGCACCAAGACCTGGTCACACTGGGCATGGTGCGCGAGATCGAAATCGACGGCGATACCGTCAGTTTTACCGTTATGCTGACCACGCCCGCCTGTCCCCTGCGCGGAAGGATCGAGAAAGAAGCCAGGGAGGCCGTCCAGGCGCTTGGCGCGAAAAACGTTAAGGTCAAACTCAATTCGGACGTGCCCAACGACGGGCAAATGCGCGGGCTGGTAAACATGCCCATCCGCAACGCAATCGCGATTGCATCGGGCAAAGGCGGCGTGGGCAAGAGCACGGTGGCCGTTAATTTGGCCGTCGCCCTGGCCGCCAGCGGCGCGCGCGTGGGCTTGATGGACGCCGATATCTACGGTCCCAACGTCCCCACCATGATGGGCGTGGCGCAAATGCCCGACCCGATTGGCAACCGCCTGACCCCGGCCGAATCGTACGGCGTCAAGATGATGTCGATGGGCTTCCTGGTCAAGCCCGGCCAGCCGTTGATCTGGCGCGGCCCGATGCTCAACTCGGCCATCCGTCAATTCCTGGGGGATGTGGAGTGGGGCGAACTGGACTATCTCGTCATCGACCTGCCGCCCGGCACCGGCGACGCGCCGCTTTCGTTGGCCCAGGCGCTACCCTTGACCGGCGCGATCATTGTCACGCTGCCGCAGGCCGTCTCGCTCGAAGACGCCAGCCGCGGACTGGAGATGTTCCGCGCGTTGAACGTCCCCATTTTGGGCGTGATCGAAAACATGAGCTACCTGACCCTGCCCGACGGCTCCAGGATGGACATCTTCGGTCAGGGCGGCGGCGAACAGCTCGCCAAAGCGGCGGGTGTGCCCTTCCTGGGCGGCATCCCCATGAATCCGAACGTGCGCATCGGCGGCGACAACGGCAAACCGATCGTCATCGCTGACCCCGAATCAGACGCCGCCAAAGCGCTGCAATCGCTGGCCGAGATCGTGGCCGCCAGGATCAGCGTGGCCGATTTTGGCGGGAACAAGGCTCCGACGATCAACGTGGTATAACCAGGTTATCACATTCCGAACCTATTATCACCTTTTTTCAAACCAATTAGCAGAAACAAAAAATAATGACTGCTGAAGCAAATGCTTTGCATGAAATCCAATTATATGTCGCAGCGGCCCATGAAGCTTTGGCAGCCGCCAAGTATACGTTGGAGAACGACTTTTATAGCACATCTGCCAGCCGCATGTATTACGCCGTATTTTATATTTCCACTGCTTTGCTGAAAACAAAGGGCTTGTCTTTTTCAAAACACACGGCCGTGTTGAGCGCCTTTCGCCAGCACTTCATCAAAACCGGCGAATTTCCAACGGAGTTCAGCAATTTGTACAAGTTGCTATTTGATGCCCGACAGGCTGGCGACTATGAAATGCTGACGGCTTTTGAACCAAATGAATTGCGAGAACGCCTTCAAAAATCACGTGAGTTTGTTGCGGAGATTGAATCATGGTTACGCAAACACCAATTCCTGCCAAAATCATAGACGATGAAAAAGCTGCCATCCGGCGTTTGGTGGATTCCTTACAAAAGGGATACCCAGCCGAAGTAGCGCGAGTTGTTTTGTTTGGCTCCAAAGCGCGGGGAGATTTCCGAGCCGATTCTGATATTGATTTGCTGGTATTGGTTCAGCATGAAAACTGGTCATTGCGGAATGCAATTTGGTTACTGGCCGCCGCCATTGAGTTGGATTACGATAATGTCATTTTTAATATCCAGGTTATTGGCGTGGAGCGTTGGGGACAAATGAGCCAAGCGCATTTTTCACTTTGCCAAAGCGTGGAACAGGATGGGATTGTGCTTTCCAGCAGATAAACTTACACCCCCGAAACAATAAATGCGCTGCACACCTTTCATCCCGGTGCGCAGCGCATTTATTTAAAAAAGCGCCTGCCTACGGTATTGTATACGTAATCACCAGCACCGGCTTGTTGCTGAGTGAATCGCCGCTCAGGAACTTCATAAAATCTGCGATGTGGTTATTGTTGTCGTCCAGCGCAAAATACAGGCGGAATTGCGTCAGCCCGGTTTTGTTGATGTTGCTGCGCCCGGCGGGGTTCAACGCGGCGCTATACCAACCGCTGGCGGGAGGCGTCTTGTCGAAAGCGCCCACTTTCAGCGCCGAGGCGGCTGCGTTGAAATCTCCCAATTGCAGGGCAGCCACGCCAAACGGCCCCTTGCGGACATCGACCCACAGAGTACCCAACAAATTGGGCTTGCCGACAGGCGCGCCGCCCGGCATGATCTTGAGCGTTACGGACGAGATAATCGCATTATCCGGCAGGCTGGATGTGTCAAAGGACAGGATTGCCCGGTACTGGCGGTTGGCGGCGTCATCGCCAAGCTGGAAGGTGAGGGCAGTGCTGTTCATGGAGCCGCCGCTGTTGCTATTCTCGCCAAGTTCCAGCACCCAGCCGTCCTGGGTCGCCACAGAGCTAAACGTCCGCGTAACGGAGGCGCGCGTCGGCGTTCTGGTTATCGTAAGGGACGGCGTCGCAGTCGTTGTGCGTGTGCCCGTCGGCGTCAAAGTCGGAGTAGGTGTCTCAGTCGGCGTCAAAGTCAGAGTAGGCGTCTCAGTGGGCGCAGGAGCACTGACCTGGATGTAGTTTGGCTTGGTCATCGAATTCGAATAACCGTTCGTATATTTGGTGACACTCAGGGATACTGTGAAACTGCCCACAGAATCATAGACATGGCTCGTTGAAGGACAAAGATGGAAATATAGATCCGGCGGCGAGGGCGTGAACGTTTCACTGGTTCCATCGCCAAAAGTCCAGGTGCAGTGGCTAAGCATACTAAAATCGAGCGCCGTAAACTGAACCGTCAGCGGCGCGCTGCCGGAGAGCGGCGCGCCGACAAAATCCGCGCCCGGCACGGCAGTTGATGTGCTGGTGGGCGTGGGGCTGACCGTGCGCATGAGCGTCACCGTGGGGGTGAGGGTGTCTGGCTCAGTTGGAGTGACCGTCGAGGTGGGTGCAGGCGTTTCCGTCAGGGCTGGAGTGTCCGTTTCGGTTGGAGTAATCGT
>JBARBA010000312.1:0-2665 GCA_049792555.1 Anaerolineales bacterium | reverse complement strand
GCCACTAAAAGCACTAAACAAGATACTAACGCCGCCGGTTTGCCGCAGGGTCAAGTTGGCAACCCGTCCGAATTCGGCCTTGAAAGCCAAAACATTTGCGCCGAAGGTTTCGACGATGATTTCGCTGCGCTCGCCGTCACCGATCAATTCGAGCGCTTTCTCCAGCACAATAGCTTCCTTGTACAACCCCGGACGGATCAAAATGCGTGTGCCCGGCTCGGCTGCGTTTACTGCATCCATAATGCGGGTATAGTCGCCACGTCGGGGCATGGGGTCCACTACCAGCGTCGGCGGGTCGTTGCATGGCGAAATCGTTGCGGTTCGGGCTTCACTCTCCTGCATGGCAGTTGCAACAGGCGCGGAAGCAGTGGGGCTGGCAGCCTCGACCTTCGGCGCGGGTTTGGGCGCAGGCGCGGCGCTGCGGCGCATGGCTCTTTCGATCTCGCGCGCCATCTTTTCGACGCGCTTGCAAACTTCCGGGTTGGTGGATGGCTCGTGGCGCAGGTCGCGCCAGTCGAAATACTGGTGCGCGGCAATCGCCTTGGCCAGCGGGTTGGCGGCGCGCAGCGTATCATCGGATAAAGCGCTGGTTTCGATGTAGAGGATCGGCAGGATCAGGTCGTTGCGCCCAAGTTGGCGTTCACGTTCCAGGAAGCGATTAAATTCATCACAGCAATAGGGGCTGTTCAAATAACGGGGCGTCACGACGACGATCAGGAAGGTGCTGCCGTCCAGGGCGCTGTTCAGGCGCTCTTCCCACTTTTGGCCCCAGTGAATATCATCCTTGTCCTGAAAAATCTCGAAGGCATCGCCGGTGACGGCCTGCACTTCGTTTTCGAGCGTCTGGCGCAGGCGGGTGATGCGACCGTTGTCGTGCTCGTCGTCGGCGTGGACGTAGCTAAAGAATGCGGCAAAGTTTTCCATAGGCCCTGTCTTGTGTGGTGGAGCAGAATAAATGTTATCTGTCATTGCGAGGAGCGTTCCCCAGCGACGAAGCAATCCCGTGTTCGCATTCAAACAATTGTTTGAATGAAACCACTGGATTGCTTCGTCGCCCTTCGACTTCGCCCTGGACTGTCCGACGTCCAGGACAGGCTGGAGAACGCTCCGCTCAAGGCTCCTCGCAATGACAATTTCAAACGACCATTTGCATT
This sequence comes from Anaerolineales bacterium, assembly GCA_049792555.1. Classification (GTDB taxonomy): domain Bacteria; phylum Chloroflexota; class Anaerolineae; order Anaerolineales; family Villigracilaceae; genus UBA5195. The sequence goes on along the minus strand of JBARBA010000312.1, from coordinate 1,511 downwards.
TTACAGTTTACGTTTTACAATGCTGGCATGGACACAGAAACCCGCTACCAGGCAGCCCTCGATTATCTCTACAGCTTCGTCGATTATAGCTTGAAACACGCCTCCGAGTTGGCGAAGGCCGACTTCAACCTGGAGCGCATGCGCGCGCTGATGGCAGAGTTGGGCAACCCGCAGGAGGCTTACCCGACGATCCACGTGGCCGGGACGAAGGGCAAAGGCTCGACAGCGGCGCTGTGCGCGTCGGCGCTGCGGGCTGGGGCCTTCGAAACCGGGCTGTACACGTCGCCGCATTTGCTGGATTTCTGCGAGCGCATCCAGGTGGATGGGCAGCCCATTCCGCGCGAGGAGTTGGCGGCGCTGGTGGACGAGATCAAACCGGCAGTGGCGCGCATCCCAAAGCTGACGACGTTCGAGTTGACGACTGCGTTGGGCTACCTGTATTTTGCGCGCCAACACGTCCAGGCAGCCGTGATCGAAGTCGGGTTGGGCGGGCGGCTGGACGCGACGAATGTGATTACGCCGCGCGTTGCGGTGATTACGTCGCTCTCGTATGACCATACCGCCGTGCTGGGCGAGACGTTGACGCTGATCGCCGGGGAGAAGGCCGGGATCATCAAGCCCGGCGTGCCGGTGGTTTCGTCGCCGCAGCGGGAGGAAGCGCTCAGGGTTTTGGAAAGGGTCGCAGCAGAGCGGAGCGCCCCTTTAACAATCGTAGGGCGGGAGGTGAGTTATCAGATGTTGGCGCAGTCTTTGGATGGACAAGCTTTCGTGCTAAAGGATGAAAGCGGACCCCCTAACGGGGGCAAGCAGATGAAAGATGAAGAAAACCGTCATTCCGTCAAGCTGAATATCCCTTTGTTGGGGGCGCATCAGGTGGAGAATGCGGCGACGGCTTATGCGGCGTTGAAGGCTGCGGGGCTGGGTGTTTCGGAGGAGGCCATTGCCAGCGGCTTCGCGGCAGTGCGCTGGCCGGGGCGCTTTGAGATTGCGCGGCGCGAGAACCCGACGGTGATTTTCGACTCGGCGCACAACCAGGATTCGTTCGAGAAGCTGGCCGCCACACTGGAAACGTATTTCCCGGGGCGCAAGGTGACGCTGGTCTTCGGCGTTTCGGAAGACAAGCACCTGCTGGCCATGCTGACGGCAATCAGGCCGCTGCTGGCGCGCGTCATCGCCACACGGGCGGACCATCCGCGCGCGCTGGAGCCGGAGAAAATCGTCGAAGCGGCGAGGCAGCTTGGGGTGGAGTCGGATGCGGCTGCCCCCGTCGAAACGGCGTTAAAACGGGCGCTGGATTTATCCCAAAAAGATGGTAGCATTGTCGTGTCGGCGGGCAGCTTGTTCGTGGTAGCGGATGTGAAGCGGACAAGCGGATGGTAGCGGATTTGGTCAACGGACTTTGTAACGGATTCACGGATAGGAACGGATTTGGTCAACGGACTTTGTATCGGATTCACGGACGCGTGCCCGATAGGGTATAGGAACGGATTTTGGTCAACGGACTCTATAAC
>JBARBA010000311.1:0-1572 GCA_049792555.1 Anaerolineales bacterium | reverse complement strand
AGCAACAGGTCTTCATTCGATTTGGTTTCCGAATCTGATCCAGGGGTGTCAAATTTCAAATTGGGCTGCCAGGTTTGGAAAAGCAAACGGTGTCCGCCGGGGAAGAACGCCACGCGACCAAGTTCGGTAGATTCACCGTACCCCAAGCCGAGAGTGGACAACAATTTGCCAATAACCAGCTCCTGTTCCCCACTCCCATCAGGATTAATCACATGGACAGACTTTTTTTGGTTTCGTAGGCCGCGAAAAAAAATGATCTTTTGTCCGTCATCTGATAACATGGGAGTAGTGTCTTGGCCGCTACGAGTCAGTTGCACCGGCTGCCCGCCGCTGTCTTGAACATACAGGTTGCCTTTGATGATGTAAGCCGCGCGCAGCCCTTCCAGCGTCTCGAATGGCAACGGAGTCAGCGTTGACATGGGTGTCCGCGTTATTGTGCTCGTAGGGTATGGCGTCGGAGAAGCGGTCTCCGTCGGCGCAGCGGTCTGCGACGTCCGGACTAGCATCGTTGCGGCTGCCTGGGTGGAAGCAGCATTGACATCCACTTCGGTAGGCGCGGCGGTTATTGCGCCGGGAGCGCAGGCCGCCAGCAGGACGATAAAAACAATCCAGGAATAGCGTTTGAGAGTTATGGGCATTTTGAATACCTTTCTTTGAAATCATTGGCTTGCATTGATATTTTTCCAACCCTGCGCGCGGGCGTGCGAAAAACTCAGTGAAGGATGGATCAGGCAAAGAGCGGCTGCGTTTTCATTCACGCTTATTCTTCAGCTTGATTTCCGGGGATTGTGTGAGTTTTCCCCCAACCTGTTCAAGGTATACCGGTGATTTCAGTTCTCGAAATCCACGCGCGGAAGTTGTTCCCGTCTGCCGGATGGTACTCTTAAAGAGACGAAATTGCTGAAATAAATACAGAGGCCGGGCTGGCAAATCCATCTTTAAGAAAAGTGAGCCGTTGGGACAAAAACCGCTTGACAAATATGCGGCTTCACATATAATTTTCCCGGCAGCCCAAATTGCCACATCGTAACGGTCTCCCGTCCCATCCTTTCCCCATCAATCGCCCAATCGTCAATCGCAAATCGCACAGGCCTCCGGGTTTTTAGGAAACTCGGAGGTCTTTGCTTTAAAGTTCAAGCCACGACTTCAACCGGATCGCCCACCCGCAGCCTGCCCTCGTTTAATGGAATCGCATTCATCCCAAACAGCACCTTGTTCCCGTCCGCGCGACGGAAGGCGGCCAGCGCCTTGAGCGGCTCCTTGCCGCGCGCGGCAGACGCCTGGTCGATGGTGGTGACTTCACAGCGGGCGCAGGGCTTGACAAGCGCCAATTCCACCTCGCCGACGCGGATGCGCTTCCAGCCATCTTCTTCGAACGCCCGGCAGCCCGCAACGGCCAGGTTGGGGCGGAAGCGCTCCATCGGCAGGGGCCTCTCGAGGCGCGCGTTCAGGTCGTCGAGTGATTCCTGCGAGACGATCAGGATGGGGTAGCCATCGGCAAAGCTGACGTGGTCGTCGGCCCGGACGGCATATTCCCGGTTAACCGGGCGAATGCTCTCCACCGGCATATAC
>JBARBA010000310.1:0-2361 GCA_049792555.1 Anaerolineales bacterium | reverse complement strand
CGGTATCCATTTTGCCCTTTTCGGTCAGCATCAGCAGCAGTTCGAGGTAGTTCATCACCGCGCTCAACGGGGTGCGCAGTTCGTGTGAGACGGTGGCCAGCAGGGCGTCTTTGGCCTGCTCGGTTTCATGGCGGCGGGTTTCGTTATGGAAGATGACCACGCTGCTTGCATCGCCTATGGGCGCGGCGCGCACCGAGAAGACCGCGCGCTGCCACTGAATGGTTTCTTCGAGCGGGTTCTCGTTCATTTCCCTGAGCCGGTCTTCGGGGATCATTTTGAGCAGGGCGGGGTTGGCCGAAATAAAGTTGCCTTGTTCGTCCAGCGTGAGCACGCCGTCGCTGATGTTCTCCAGCACGGCGGCAAGGTGCGCGGCCTGATGGCTGGCGTCGCGTTCGGCGAAGTCCATGCCCAGCCAGCAGAGCAGGTCAGCAGTGACCAGCAAAACCGTCCCGGCGAGCAGCGCAAGCGCGCCGGACAGGGTGAAGATGACCAGGACGCCCAACGAAGCGGCGAGCAGGGCTGCCCCGCGCAAGTACTTGAGCGAACTGGCATGGAAGAGGGGCGCAAAGGCAGCGGGCAGGTGGGTGAAGTTGTTTGGCATAAGGATGTCGGTCATAAATCAGGGTTTTCTTTCCAGGAAGTTGATCAGCTTTTCTTCGCGGGGCGCGTTTTGAAGCGCCTGGAATGCTTCAAGGGCGCTCAAAGCGTCGGCTTTCAAGTCTTCTGGAATGCCTTCCGGACTCAATAAATAGGAGATAAGCTCTGCCAATTCTTCGACATCTGCCAGGGTATAAGGCAACAAACGCGCTCCTTTGCTGTTGACGGCCAGCAAAACAGTTCTTTCTTTCTCGGCTTCGATTTCAAGTTCATCTTCGTTCATGTTCTTTTCCTTTCAGGTCGATAGTTTTTCAGGTGACAGTCACTTCGCAAGTGACTGTCACCTGAAAAGTTGGTAGAGGCGGTGACGCCGCAGGACGTTTTTCACGATCAGACAGGTAAGCGCGTTGGCTTCCATTTCCATTTGCGCCCGGTTGTTGGCGCGCAAGATTGGCAGGTCGCGGAACGGCAGGGCGAGTTGCCCGGCGGCAGCCGCAGCGATCGCGTCCAGGTTGATCTTGTAGGTTGGATGCCCCCAGAGGATATGCGACAGTTGGCGCAACTGGATGTGGATGCGGTGGATTTCATGCAGGTTTTCGTGGTAGAAAATATACTCCCTGGGTTCTTCGTCGTCCGAGAGCCAGGCCCCGAACAAGGTGTACGGCAGATGCCAGGGAGAGACGGAGCGCATATCCCAGGAGAGGACGATCATCTCACGGCCTTTGGCCTGCTCCACGGCCCACATAAACCGCTCCAATGTAAAGTTCGCAAAATCGAAGTGCAGTTCTTTCAGAATTTTCCCGGCTGCCCGATTTGCGTTCATGCAACCTTTCCTTGTTTTTGGTTGTCTGCGGTAGGTTTCGCTTCGTTGTTTTCGAAAAAATAGCCCGGCGGCACGTCGAACGCATCGGCCAGGCTTTGGATCACCCTGAAACTGGGGTTGGCGGCCTTGCCGGTGCGCAACTTCCAAAGATGAATGCGGGTCAAAACGCCGTTCGTGGCCCTCAGGATATCCGCCGGGGTGTAGGGCGTTCCGTCCGGCCTGGTTTTGTGCTGAAAGAGATATTCCAGTTTTTGGGCAAAGCTGCTGGTTCCAGGGGTTTCCATATCGTCTCCCGCTGTTTCTTGAATGGCGCGCGACCTGTGATTTGATTTGTTGAGTGAGGGCGATTATTCCACGCCGACCCTGATTGCCGAAGGGATAGGCATCCCGTTGTTGCCCGGCAAAAAGGTGTAAGTATCCCGTCGTTGGGGATGGGGTGAGACCGCACTTAACTGTGGAGACCTTTTGAAGGCACAAAAAGAACGATTTGGACACGGATTACACGGGGTTACACGGATTCTGCTAGTTTTTTAAGGGGGTTTTTTCCGTGTTCTCCCGTGTATTCCGTGTCCCGATTGCCCACCACGCTTAAGTGTGGTGACACCGGGGATGGCAATGTCCCGTTTAATCAAAAACGCCCCGGCAACGGGGCGCTTTGTATTTAAATTATCCTTGTCCCAACCCTTATTCTTTCCACATGGCGTAACATGTTACTCCCATGATGGTAAAAAAAGCCGCTACGAACACATTTTTCTCCCAGATCAAGTTGAAGCCAAAGGCCCCCACGGCAAAACAGATCGCATATACAATGGCCGCCGCAATCAGGTATTTAACAAGTTTTTTAGACACGTTTTGCTCCTCAAGGAAAGATTGCCAGCCGGCCCATTATAAACTCACAACCTGCCCGGCGCTGCGAATTGGGGAGAAGATATGTTTGGCTC
>JBARBA010000309.1:0-2528 GCA_049792555.1 Anaerolineales bacterium | reverse complement strand
GCGCGAACGTTCGCCCAAACTGCCGCCCGATATTCAACAGGTCGCCTTGCGTAAATTACGCATGATTAATACTGCCATCTCCATCAATGATTTGCGTATTCCACCGGCCAATCGGTTGGAAAAACCTGGCGGCGACAGGGCAGGTCAATGGAGTATTCGCATCAATGACCAGTGGCGTATCTGTTTTGAGTGGCAAGGAAGTGACGCCCTTAATGTTGAGATAGTGGATTATCCCTAAAGGCAGGAAAACATGGTTGAAAAACTGCATCCCGTTCACCCAGGGGAAGTATTGCTTGAAGAGTTCATCAAACCGCTGAATTTGAGTCAACACCGGCTTGCCGTTGAAATTGGCGTCGACGCGCGTCGTATCAATGAGATCGTGCTCGGCACGCGCAGCGTCACGGCTGATACAGCCTTGCGTTTGTCGCGTTATTTTGGCGTCTCTGCACAGTTCTGGCTTGGTCTTCAGGCAGAATATGATTTGGATGTGGCAATGGATAATCTGGGGGACCGGTTAGAGCGTGAAGTCAGGCCTCGTCCGATGGCAACAGCCGTTTAAGGCGTAAAGTAAGCCAAATGATGGGTGGTGTGGCAATTCCACTCCATTCCACTACAGGGATTGCATTGTCCACTCCGCGCGGGGATGAGACTCTTTTGCTGATTTTTGTGTGTGCTGTGGGTGGCGCAAGGCTGTAATGGGGGGCCTGCACCTGCTTTTTAAGTTTACGAAAGCAACGTTTCCTGACCATTCCTTCTCATTGTTTCTCACGAGGCTTCCATGACAGATTCTTCTTCCCAATTGCCGTGCCCGAAGTGCGGCGCGACGCTCCAAATTGCCGGCAACACGCCCACCATCCACTGTCCGTATTGCAACGACACGGTGGAAAATCCCCATTACCGCCCGTCCCGGGCAGCGCGCTCGAAGTCGCCGTCCGTCCGCCCCGCAGGATCGGGGCATGTCATCCGCTGGATCCTTATTCTGCTGCTGGCGGGCCTGGTGGTTTGTGTCGGCGTCGTTGTGGCGGTCGCGCCCGGTCTAATGTCCAGCCTGTCGTCCGTTACGCTCATTCCCCTGCAAATCCAGACGCAGGGCCTGTGGCTGCCCAGCGACGGCGCGCCCAATGTCGTCGTCGTCACCTGGGACGTCACCAAAGATCAATATGCGCTCTCGCGCCTGGACATGGGTACACACAAAGCGCTGTGGAGCGCCCTGGGGCAGAAAGACTACTTGCAAATCGATGAGCTGGCGACCGGCGACAACCTGGTGTACGTGACAATCGGCGCGCGCCTGCTGGCGTTGCAAATGAGCGACGGCAAACAAGTGTGGGAGGCTTCCCTGCCCGACCAGATCGCCGGCAACTGCGAGCGCTGCCTGTTGTTCGAGAATGGCCAGGTGGTGGCCCTGACCACCGACGACAGCCTGGGCGCGTATGACGCCCAAACCGGCCGCAGGACCTGGGGAACGCAATTCGAACACACCGGCTATTCTCTCTATTCGGTGGATGGGGCGGTGGGGGTAACCTATGAGATGAAAAATGACTCGGGTTTCGTCACTTCTTTCGGCGTGTTCGACGCCGCCAGCGGCAAGGAACAGGCCCACATCGAACCTGCCTGCTCCACTAATAAGAACATGCCGCCCGAAACGATGGGCACATCCGCAGAGGTCATCATCGATACATCCGGCAAACCGGCCCGGGCCTACTTTTTCTTTGGGAGTTTCGGCGCCTGCATTCAGCGCTGGGATTTATCCAGCGGCAAGATGGAGTGGGAGCACGTCGATGCAGACCAATCGCTGTCGTATTACGACGGCCGAGTCCTGTTTGCCAACGGCGCATTCTACTTTATCCAGAGGGATCAGCAGATGGATCAGTTGCGCTCGCTGGATGCCGCCACGGGAAAGCAGGTGCAGATATTGGACAAGAACGAGGCGCAGGATTATTCGCTGTTTCCCCTGCTGGTGAGCGGGCAGCGGCTGGTGGTGCGCGCAAAGCGCACGCACGGCTCGACCCGTTTCGAGTTGTGGGGTTACGACCTGGGCACGGGCAAAAATCTGTGGAAGCGCCCCATCCTGAATAGCGAGCCGCTTGACCCGCCAGACGCGATGGCGGGTCTCCTGGACAAAAACAGCCCCGGCTGGACTTATTTCCAAACATCGACCGGCCTGTGGCTGCTCACCTTCCAGGCCCAGCCCAACCAGGTGAACCTGGCCCAGGTGAACCTGGACACCGGCGAACTGAGCGGTCAGAAGACCCTGTCGTTTGAAGTAACGAGTAGCAGCGGTTTCTATGACTTACCCGTGCGCCTCAACAGCCGGGACCACCTGGCGTGGTTTCTCCTTCTGGATCGCATCTACGTTGTGAACCCGGCGACCGGCGCTTTTGCCTACCGCTGGCCATAAGGGATGCTTTGCGAAACCGTTCCGTTAAAGATTTGATGCCTGCGCGATGACCGATTTGCGTCCCCCACGCCTGGAAGCGCTGCGAAGCGTGAGTTTGTCAATCCTCGATCAACAACTTCCCGCCTGCTTA
>JBARBA010000308.1:0-12822 GCA_049792555.1 Anaerolineales bacterium | reverse complement strand
GTGTGGACGGCGGCCACTCCCCTGCTGGATGTGTCCACCACCTTTATCCTGAAGAGCGGCGAAGCCTACACCCCCAAGGACTACGACGGGCGCGAACACGGCCCCATGCCCGTGCGCCAGGCATTGGCCTCGTCGCTCAACATCCCGGCGGTGCTGACGCTGCGCGAAGTGGGCGTGGAAAATACGATCAACCTGGCGAAGAAACTGGGCATCGCCTCGCTGGGCGCGCCCGAAAACTACGATCTTTCACTGGTGCTGGGCGGCGGTCAAATGAGCCTGCTGGAGCTTTCGACGGCCTACGCGGCCTTTGCCAACGGCGGCCTGGCCACCGCGCACTACGTCCTCCTGGACATCCGCAACGCCGACGGGGACCTGCTCTACACCCAGGAAAAAACGCCGTTGGTGCGCGTCTTCGACCCGCGCGTGGCCTGGCTGATCAACGACATTTTGAGCGACGACAACGCGCGCGCGGCCGGTTTCGGGCGCAACAGCACGCTCAAGCTGGAGCACACCACCGCCGTCAAGACCGGCACCACCACCAATTACCACGACAACTGGACGATCGGCTACACTCCCGAATTCCTGGCCGGCGTCTGGGTAGGCAACAGCAATTACGAGGCCATGCGCAATGTCAACGGGCTGACGGGCGCTGCGCCGATCTGGAACGAGTTCATGCGCGCCGCGCTGCAAGGCCGCCCCGACCTGCCCTTCACGCGCCCCGACGGCCTGACGCAGGTGGAAGTCTGCGACCTTTCGGGGCTGCTGCCCACGCCCGCCTGCCCGCGCACACACCGCGAATGGTTCATCGCGGGCACCGAACCCACCAGGTACGATAACGTCTACCAGCAGGTGTGGGTCGATTCGGCAACGGGCAAGCTGGCAGACGCCGCGACCCCGTCGACGCGCCGCCAGCGCGTCACCGCGTTGGACCTGCCGGTGCAGGCTCAACCCTGGGCCAGGGGCCTGGGCCTGACGCTGCTGGCCGATCTATCGCGCGCCGACGACTCGTCCCCGGCTATAACCACTGAGCGTTTGGCGTTGATCGCGCCGCGCCCGAATACCACCTGGCGCATTACGAGCGATATTAGCCAAACTGCCCAGCAACTGGCCGTGGAGGCCGTTGCCGGGCAGGGATTTGTCAAGATCAATATCTGGGTGGATGGGACGCTGCTGGCGACGTTTGCCGGGCCGCCTTATCAGGCGTGGTGGCCGCTGACAGTTGGGCAGCACAGCTTCCGGGTGGAGGGGATCACGTCCACCGGCGAAACGGTGACGGGCCAAAGCGTGGAGATCAGCGTCGTGGCGGAGGAACCCTAAAGCGAGGACATTATCCTGAAAACAAGCCCGGATTTCGGTACGGCCTACGGCCTACTCAATCCTCGTTGGATGATTTGTTTACTTCACTGTAAACGTGCTGCCCGCTCCGCGGCCGCCCACGTCGGGGAAGTAGAACTCGGCGGCATTGGGCGGGATGACTTTGAAGGTTCCGGCGGTGCTGGCGCGCGCCAGGTAAGTGTAGACGTAGGTGCCGGCGGGGAGATAATCGGTGGAAAGCACCACTTTTTCGTCGCGCATTTCGACATGCGTAAAGTACCACCAACCCCAGCCGCGCAGGTCGAAGTCCTGGCGGGTGTAGGAACTGGGGGCCTGCGCGTCGGTAGCAATGGCAGCGTCGAGCGCTTCGAACCCGGCGGGCAGCGGATCGTTAACGACGATGTAATGCACCGAATCGGGGATGACCATCGTCAGACGCACGCGCACCAAGTCGCCGCGCGCGGCCTGGGTGATGGGCTTCTTGGGGTCGTCGAGGCTGAAATACTGGCGCGAGATGACCACGCCCTGGTCGAGCGGCTTGACGTCTTCGACCGGCAGGGTGGTGGTCATGTAGGCCGAATAGTACAGGTTGCCGACGCCCGCGCCGCGCGTCAGCACGAGGGAGTTGGCCTGGTCGACCAGCAAATCTTTCAGGTCGATCTCCAGTTTCATGGTCTCGGTCAGGTTGTCTTTGGTCGCCACGGCATCTTTGAGCTTGTTGCCGTTCAATCCGACGGCGTACTGGTAGTTGGTTTCGTATTCTTTGGAAGCCACCAGCCAGTGGGTCAGCGCCATCAGCGTCCAGGCGGTTTCCTGGGTGGAGGCCCAGTGGCCGCCGTCGCGGTGGGCCATCAGCCAGCGCACGGCGTTGGCGGTCAGCGGGTTTTTCGGGTCGACTTTGACGAACGTATCCAGCACGATGGCGGTGGTGCGCACGTCGGTGTTCCAGTTCCAGTAGTCCGTATAGCCTTCCTCCCAGTGCGCGCCCGCCGCCGAGAGCACCGCCGCCGAGGCCAGATCGGACATGAGCGTGGGAATGCGCTTGTCCTGGGGATCGACGTTGTAGATGGCCTGCGCCAGGTAGGCTTTACCGTACAGGCTCAATGAATTACGGTACTGGTAAAGGAATGCGGTGGAAGGCTGCTGCCCGGAACGCGCCAGGACATAGACCATAAAGGCCTGGCGGTTGAACTTCCAGGTGGCGTCATTGCTGCCCAAAACTTCCGGCGCGGGCGTCGGTTTTCCACCGCCCCCGCCGCCGAGATGCAACGACACGGTGGAATCCGTCCCTGGGGCATAACCGTTTGCGCTGTCGGTGAAAGGCAGGCTGTTATTTAAATAATCGACGCCGCGCGACAACACGTCATCCGAAATGATATAACCGGCTTCTTTGGCTTCCTGCAAACCGAGGACAACGTACGCGCTGGTCAGCGGGTCGCTGATCTGGGCGTCCCACCAGCCCCAGCCGCCGTCGCCGAGTTGCTTGGCGTACAAGCGCTGCAAGGCCGTATTGACGTTCTGGTCGAGGTCGCTTTGCAGGGTGATGGCCGGCGCGCCGGACAGCTTGAGCGCGTGGGCAGAGACCACGTTCGGCAGGAAGCGCGAAATGGTCTGTTCGATGCACAGGTAGGAGTAGTCCTGGAGATAGGTCAGCCCGTCTTTCATGGAAGCCGCCAGCGACGGCGCGACCTGGACCGACAAGGTGGTATTGCCAAAGCCCATGGTCTTCGGCAACTGGAAGGTCTCGGTAACGGAATTCGCGTCGCTTATCATGCCGGACGTGCCAACGGTTTCGGGGACTTCGTAGCTGTAGACCGGCAAACCCTGCCCCGGAAGCGTGCCGAGCGCCGGTTTGCTCGAATCGGTAAACGCGCCACTGCTGGCGCTGGCGGTAAAGTCCACGCGCCGCACGCCCTGCCGGACGACCACATCCCAGGTAACGTAAGCCTGCTGTCGGGCAGGCACGTCCACCGTCTGGGCCGCCGGGGATTTCAGGTCGACGCCCTGCGCGTCCAGCGAAACGCTCACTTTCAGGGATGAATCGCCGTTGTTGTGGATGACCGCGCCCACGCGGGCCGCATCGCCGGCGGTAAAGAAGCGCGGGGTCTGCATTTCGACAAAGAGCGGCTTGGTGCTAATTAACTCGCCGGTGGTCTGTCCCACGCGGCTGTCCGCAGTCACGGCGCGCACGTCCACCTGCCAGGTGGTCAGGTTTTGGGGCAGTTTCACCTTGACTTGCGCCTGGCCGTTCTCGTCGGTCATCACCTGCGCAGTGAAAAACGCTGTGTCCTTGAAATCCTGGCGCACGGTGATGATGCCCAGGTCGCCTTCGCCTTTGCCGCCGCCGCCCGCGCTCTCGCCGTCGACGACGCTTTCGTGATAGTTCGCGTTGAAATCTTCGGCGTTGAGCACGATGCCGACCGAGGTCATCACACCCAACCCCTGTTCGGAATAGAAAGAGGCAAGGATCGGCCCGGAATTGGAGGGGGCCAGCGCCAGGACGGCTTTATCGACGACGGCCAGCGAAACCTCCGCCGGAACTGCGTTCCCCTTCATATCCTTGGTCTGCACGGTGTAGGTCACCTCGTCCCCCGGCCCGGCGGCCCGTTTATCGGTCGTGACGCTCACGTCCAGGGTTTGCTGGCTGGTATCCACGTTGATGCGCGTCATGCCGATCTTGAAATCGGGCGCTTTGCCGTCCTGCGCGCCGCTGACCACCACCACCGAAACGTACGCGGCGGGCGCCATGTCTTTGGTGATCGGCAGTTTGTAGATGGTGCTGTTGCCCTTGAGCAGGACAACTTCTTTTTGGTAGATGTGTCCGCGCTCGAACGTGACCAGCGCGTAAACGTCATTCTGGAAAGGCTGGGCGATCATGATATTGGCAGTGTCGCCCGGCGCGTAAGAGTCTTTGTCGGCGATCAGGTTGAAGCTGCGGTCGTTGGTCTGCCGCCAGGGGATGTAATCCTCGCTCGAAACCCAGATGTAGGCCGAAGCGTGCTGCGTGTGTCCCTTGGCGTCGCGCACGGTGACGGTGGCTTTGTAAACGCCGCCCTTGAGCGGCTTAAAGGAGATGGTCGCCAGGCCGTCTTTATCCGTCACAACGGAAGCGTTGAGCGTGACGGGGATTTCCTTGACGGACGTAACCCAGGTTAATTGACCCTGCGCGTCCTGTTGCTGCACACTGAGCCATTGGCGCTCGACAAAATCGACCGACAGCGCCTGGTTGGCGACCGGGCTGGAATCCCAGCCGAGGGCCACCATTTCGAAGGTCTGATCCTTGTCGGCCGTGCCGATGTAGTCCGTCGAGCGGATACCGGCGTAGACCGAAGTCTGATGCACCACCACGTTCGCGCTGCCGCTGACCAGGTTGCCCCCGATGTCGGTGACGTTGGCGCTGAAAGAGACCTGCTGGCTGACGGTGCTTTCGCCCAGGCTGGCGACCTGCTTGATGTCCAGGTGGCCCTGGGCGTCGGTGACGCCCTGCCCCTCCGCCAGCGCGCCGTTGCCGTTGGGCGCGGGCGGGTTCCAATAGGCGTCGCGGTCCCAATCCATAAAGCTAAACCCGCTGTATTTGGAAGCAGGCTGGAAAAAGTACGGCATGGCCTGCGTGAACCATTGGACGTTGGCGTTGCCAACAGCGCCGCCTGAATAATAGCTGGCGTCCAGGCTGAAATTCAACGGGTCGCCGACCAGCACGTTGGCAACGTCCGTCGCCGCGTTCACCTGGAATTCCGGCTTGTGATAGTCGGCCACGCGGAACGACACGGTGGCAAACGGGTCGTCGCTGATCGCGTAGCGCACAAAAATGTCGTACGTGCCGAGGGTCACGTTGTCGCCAAGCTTGAAGGTCCCCGTAAAAGTCCCCAGCTTCGAAAGGTCCAAATGTTCGGCGTACACCTTTTCACCGGCCAGTTCGATGGTGACGTAAACCTGGGAATCGGTCGGCAGGCTGTAATGCAGGTCGTCGTTCTGGCGCACAATGCCTTTGAAGTACACGTCCTGGCCGGGACGGTAGAGCGGCCTTTCGGTGTAAACGTAGGCAAAGGCCGCATTATTGGCGCTGCCGCCGTAGTAACTCTGCCAGATGCCAAAGTCATAAGGAGAGACGCCGCTGCCCCAGTCGGTCGAAGCAACCGCCACATGCTGCGGGTCGTCCAGTTGCGCGATGTAAGGATCGGTCAACCCTTTCAGGTAAACGAGGCCCTTGTCATCCGTCCTGGCTGTGCCAATCTGGGCATACTTGCTATTGTAGATATCCACCGAGACATTGGCGACGGGCTGGCCCTTCTCCAGGTCCACCACCCAGGCCAGGGCTTCGCTGGAGGTGATTTTCAACGTGATGTTATCGGTGGCAACCACAAACAACGCGCTTTGACAGAAAAGGGTCTGGCAGACAAGCGAGGGCGCCTTCAACCCGATAAAGTAATAACCGGGCGGCAGGGAGTTGCCCTTTTTATCCTGGAGTTTGATGCGGTCGCGCACCACTTTGTTGCTGATGGCCTTTAGATCCGCATCCCATTCGCGCACCGGCGTTGAATTGGGGGCCGCGTACATGCCCTCGCCCGAAAGCATGGCCTTAAATTGGTCGAAAGACAGTTGGTAGAGCGAAAAGCTGGCCAATTTCAGGTTGGTATATTCGAAGAAGAATTCCTGCACGCCGGTTTTCCGGTACACCAACGGGGTATAGGGAAACAGCATTTGGGCGTTGCTGGACAAATTGCCGGTCTTGAAGCTGAAAGAATATTCGGTTTTAATCGTATTCCCGTAAATGTCGGCCATGCCCGGCAGGACGCGCACCACGTAGTCGGTGGCCGCCGCCAGGCCATCGATATGGAGCTGGCGCTGAGAGTCGTCATAATACAAGTTCGGTTCTTTGTCCAGCGGCGGCGTGATTTTGACTTTGTCTTTCATGCTGGCAAAATTCATCGGCGACGAGAACTGGATCCACATCGAAGAATCAAATTGGGCGGCTTTCGACCCCTGCGCGGGGTAAACATTCTCAATGGCCGGATACGGCACCGTCGAAAACTTGAACGTCAACCCCACTTTCAGCGGGCTGCCGCTGGCGCTTTGGGCCGCAGCCGAAAGCGTCAGGGTGTAGAAATTCGCCAGGGTATAGCGCCCCACCGGCTCGATCGTCAGTTCGGTAAAATCCTTGTTCCACTTCGGTTTTGTGGGGAAAGGCGCCTGGGTTTCGCGGTTGACCAGCGTCAGCGCTTTTTCGACGCTGGCAGGTTCCATCGGTTGCAGGAAATCGACGACAAAAGCCTGGTCGAGCAGCACCAGGCCCATCTCGTATTTCGGGTCCTGCTCGCCGTTTAGCAGCGAAAAGTGGCCGATTTCGGGCGCGCGGGTGCTGAACTTCCAACTGTAATCAGATGCGAGCGTGTTCCCGGCGGCGTCGGCCAGCCCGGCAGGAACCCGGAGGCTGTACTGCGTCCCGCTGCTGAGGACTTTATCCGGCTGGAAGATGTACACGGACGAATTGAGCCATTCGCCGTGCCCGGCCACTGCCGGGTCGATCTTGAGCGGCTGCGGCAACGTGCCCTGCTCTTCCACGATGTTGATCGGCACAATCGGACGGTTGAAGATCACCGTGATATTGGCCCCCACTTCCACGTCTGCGGCGGTATCCGCCGGGAAGACCTGCCCGACGATCAGCGCATCGACGGTGTGAAAGGCCAGCTTGATGGCCGCATCCGGCGATTTGCCGTCCGCGCCTACGGCGGCGGTCGAAAAGACGCCGTCGTAGGCTGCCGAAGCCTCCAGTTTGGCGTCCGGTTTGAATTCGAAGGTGCGCGCGTCCTGCCAGGAGATCGCGCCCGTAACCGGCTTGCCCTGCGCATCCGAAAAGCTCCAGGCAGCGGCGGTCCTGGCCTTGTCCATATCGCGGTCGAAGACCAGTTGGATCAGCGGCTGGAGCGCCAGCCGCTCGGCGCTCATCGGCGTCTGCTGCACAATCTGTGGCCCGCCGGCGGGCGTCTGGGTTGGCTTGGCTTGCACCGAAAGCGCCTGCAACGTAATGGCGGCCACCGGCGAAGCCGCAGGCGTCATGGCGGCAGGCGTCCCGCCGGGCAGCACCGGCCCGCAACTCATCAAACATATGATGAGCGCGAAGAATAGACAGAGTAAGAGATTACGCAGTTTTTTATTCATGGGGTACCCACCGTTCCTTGTGAATGTCGGTTAAGTTGAACATCGGAGGGGAGTATGCTATGAAACGGCGGGGGTGTCAAGTGGGGCGCAAGGCATGGCCTGGTTTTATATAGGGTACAATTGATACATGACAACCGTACAATTAGCGCTCGCATTTTACGAACAAGCCATAGAAGAACCTCAGAAGAAAGCAAATTCTGAGTGGGGTACTTTTAAAGATAGCCTAAGAGCTCCTGTGCATAGATGGTTTACATATCCTGCTGGTTTTTCTTACAAGGCTGTAGAAAATTCTTTTCAAAGATTTGATGTAACCCCTGGACAAATTGTATACGATCCCTTTATGGGCTCGGGAACGACAAACTTAACAGCAAAGACTTTGGGAATAAACTCTATTGGCACCGAAGCGCATCCTTTCGTCCATCGAATTACATGCGCGAAACTAAATTGGGACATTGACCAAAATGCAATAAGAAGATTCATCAAGATTGTTCAGTACCGAATCCAAGAAAAATCGAAGGATTTAAAAACAAAAAAAATACAAGACGAGTTCCCAGAATTGATTTCAAAGTGCTATAGCGATAACACTATTTATGATCTATGGGCATTAAGAGAATTAATATTTGAGCATCTTGGGGATGATCATAGCATTGAAGATTTCTTTTTTGTTGTGGTCACTGCATTATTGAGAAACGTCTCGCTGGCCGCCACCGGATGGCCATACATAGCGCCAAACAAAAAGAAAACATCATCTGTCGATAAAGATGTCTTGACTGAATTTGTAATTCTTGCAAATCAAATGGCCGGTGATATCGAAGCTATTAAGAAATGGTCTAGGGATAAATACAAAACGTCACAGCATTACTTAATAAATGGTGATTCCAGAAACACAAAAAACTACATTGATGATGAAACTGTAGATCATGTTTTTACATCTCCTCCCTACTTAAACAATTTTGACTACGCCGACAGAACTCGCCTTGAGTTATATTTTTGGGGTCAAGCAAAATCATGGGGCGATATTAGCGAAAACATCAGGACTCTGTTAATGACATCAGCGACTACTCAAATAAATCGCACCGATGTGCGCTACGAAATTTCGGCTGAGTTTTCAAAAGAATGCCCCCAAGTCACTCAGTTTATAGACGAAAATATCAAAAAGCTGGCAGAAATTCGGAAAACAAAAGGCGGGAAAAAAAGTTATGACTTAATGGTAGCTGGGTATTTCAACGATATGTACAAAATTATCAAGGATGTATATCGAGTTATGAAACCAGACACCAAAGCGCTTTTTGTTTTAGGAGATTCTGCGCCATATGGAATTCATATACCGACAGACAAGTTAATCGGTGAAATTGGTGTCAGTATTGGTTTTAGCTCTTATGAAGTAGAGGTTCTAAGGACGCGAGGCGACAAGTGGAAAGCAAATCCTCAACGACATAACATTCCTTTGCGAGAAGGAATTGTCATTCTAAGCAAGTGAGGCACAATGGCAAATGATAATCAACACGGCAAAGCCAGTCATATTGGACAAATAATTGGCGAGGCATTTGAAAATGTTGTCATTAAATTCATCAAATCCTATTTAAAAAAGAACCATGCGGAATACGTAATTCTGGATCCAGGGCAAGGGAAGAAATTATTAACTTTAAATATGCCTGGGGGCATAAAAAGGCAATTAGACACAGTCGTTGCTGCAAGAAACTCAGACGATCCAATTGCGCTATTGGAAACCAAATGGCTAAAAGACGGTCGGCATTGGAACGACAAAGGCGCATGGATATTGCAGTTGCGCGAGGTGAGAAGAAACTATCCAACCGTGCGAGGCGCTGCTGCAATATTAGCCGGTTTTTGGAATGAGGGTTTTAGAGTATTGTTGAGAAATCAAGGCGGGGGCATTGATATGATCTTGGTAGCCACTGATGAGGAAATTTACAAATCACTCCAACCTCATCTCGATAAAGCTTTGGGCAACAAGTCATTTGAACTCAATGCAAAACAAATACGAGGTCGTTTTCCAGAAGGGCATGTAGAAGTTTTTGATGATTTCTTAATTCAGTATCGTGACTCCGGGGAGTTGTATAAATTAGCTAAAACCTGGCTGAATTTTGGTAGAGCTATTGAATCCAATGATGAAACTGTTGACGGGAAAATCCTTATTCAGAAAGCACTGGATGCTTTGCTTAAACCATTACCTGAAAGTCCGAAAGTCAGCAATTTCGAGATTACGTTGGAGATTGAAACCGGGAACTTGATCCATAAGAGTTTCAAGGACTTGGAAGAACTGCTTGATTTCATTAATACCCATGCCCAAGACCCCGCAAAGATCAGAGAATTAATTAGTCCCAAGAAACGAAAAAGAAGGATTGGAGAACAAACCGGGGTTTATGATGCCGACACCAATGACGATGATGATTGGTAGAGAAACTCATGCCTGAAGAACTTCTAAAGCGCATCGAAATCAACCCCGCCGTGATGCTCGGCAAACCTGTCATCAAAGGCACGCGCATCACCGTTGAGTTAGTTTTGACCAGGTTAAGCGAGGGCGCAACCGTAGAAGATTTATTGGAAGCTTATCCGCACCTGACCAAACTGGATATTCGGGCAGCATTGGCTTATGCCGCCAGTTCGCTGGCCCATGAAACCATTGCCCTGCAAACTACCTTATGACTGCCACCCTCCCTCCCCACGAAATCACCCTGCGCTTCCTGGCCGCGCCGACGGATGCCAATTCCAGCGGCAAGGTGCATGGCGGCGCAGTCATGAAATGGATCGACGAGGCGGGCTACGCCTGCGCGTCCGGTTGGAGCGCCTGCTACTGCGTCACCGTCTACGTGGGCGGCATCCGTTTCTACAAACCGGTGCTGGTCGGACAGGTCATCGAAGTCCACGCGCAGTTGATCCACACCGGCACAAGCAGCATGCACATCGCCGTAAACGTCTGTTCGCGCGACCCGAAGTCCAGCGAGATGACGCAGACCACGCACTGCGTCATCGTCTTTGTGGCCGTCGACGCGGCGGGCGGCAAACTGCCGGTGCCGCGCTGGGAACCGCAGACCGAACAAGAGCGCCAGATGCAGCAATACGCCCTGCGCCTGCTGGACCTGCGCAAGACCATCGATGATGAGATGAAGCCTTTTCTGTCGGCATAAGTGTATAGTAGCGTTTTATCCGCCTTGAGATCAGCCTAATTCCCATGCGGCATATCAAAAAAACTAAAGAGTTATGAAGACATTTATCTTACGCCCAGCCGACCCGGAACGAGATTTTGGACAAGTCGCAGCATGGTTCTCGACCCTGGAAGATGAGCCAACTTCGGAACATCGCCTGGTTGAATATTACGAAAAACATAGAGAGCGGATCATTCAGAAGGTGGCCGAAGATGAGCAGGGGCAACTGCTGGGGTTTTGTTGGATTATTGGCGTCAGGTTGAAACCAGAATCGGCAGCCATTCACCTGTTTGTCAAACCTGAAGAGCGTGGGCAGGGGATCGGTCGCCAATTGTACAATGACCTGGTACATACCGCAGAAAACACGCCCTTAAAACGACTACACGTCAGCATTGTAGACAACCGTCCGGAATATAAAATATTCGCTGAACAACGCGGCTTCGCCCAGCGACGGCATGAAATTAAAATGATGCTGGATTTAGCCGCTTTTGAAGACCGGCTTCACGAAGATGTTATTACGAAATTAAGGGGCGAAGGGTTTGAATTTACTTCGATGGAGGCATTGGGGAACACAGAAGAAGCGCAACGCAAACTATATAGCCTGAACATTGCCACAGATGTGGAAACCCCTGGCTCGAATGGTAAACCCGCCTGGGATTCGTTTGATGATTTCCAAAAAAGCGTGTGTCTGGCGGATTGGTATAAACCTGGCGGGCAACTTGTGGTGATTGACACTACCAATGGCAACTGGGTGGCAATGTGCGCTATTACCCGCCTTGATTGGCATGACCACCATGCCAACATTTTATATACCGGTGTGGATGCGCCATATCGCAGACGCAAGCTGGCTCAGGCTGTGAAGGTGTTGGCGCTGCGTTATGCGCGAGATGTGTTAAAGGTCAATATGGTATATACCGATAACAATGCCCAAAACCTGCCCATTATTGCCCTTAATCAAAAATTGGGTTATACGCGCTTGCCTGGCATCTTCCTGATGGAGAAAGTATTTGAATAAAATATCGACGGACTACCACAGCGCGCAGGCAACCTGGCTACATACTCTACAAACGAATCTCATTCCCCATTTTGCCCACCGGCTTTCAACAAAAACAACGCGCCGGGGATAAAGATCAACACCTGCGGAACCAGGAACACCCGCGTCTCGGCCATGACGCTGGTAAACGGGTGGATTAAGAACCAGGCCGGTATCACCACCCAGAAGAAGATGCGCAAAACCGGGGGCCACTTCTTGTAAGCCAGCAACGCCAGGGCCGGGACGATGCTCAACGTGGCAAACAACTGCGACCAAGTGACGGCGCGGAACAGGTTGTAGCGCAACAGATCGAGGCCCATGGCGTGTCCATACGGCATACTGATCTCTTGGTGGGGGTAGATCAAGCGCAGGCCCACAAAAATAACTCCAAATATTGCCAGACTGACGGCAGCAATGATGATGATCTTGCGGTTTGGGCTGCCAGCCTTCCGGGGCAGGATCAGCGCCAGCGTCATAAACGGGATCAGCCCGCTGGTTTCGCGGTTTAACGCAGCCAACAGCATCAAGGGAATGATCCAGATTGGCTTGTCAACGAGGATCAGCAGCCCCGCCAGCAGGTAAAAGATGATGTCAAAGTAAGTGTTAAACTGCAAATCGCTGTCGTAATAGGCATAGGTCATGCCCCAGGCCAGCAGGCACATCCCGACCAAGGCGTGAGCCGGGGAAAGCTTGAGCTTGCGATAATAGAGATACGCCAGTCCAAAAATCAGGAGATTTTGCAAAAAGCGAAACGAGACAAACGCGCTGGCAACCGGGTGCGGGATGTCGATGCCCTGGAAGAGCCGGATCGCGCCTTCGACCAGGTAATCCGCCAGGACGCGGTACTGCCAGGGGTTCGGGGCCGAGCCGTCCAACACGGCGGTGTGGCGCTGGATTTGCAGCCCCTGCTCCAGGTAATACAAAAACGGCTTTTCCAGCGACATGACCTGCAAATAAACCGTCAGGACGCTGAACAAAACCACGCAGATCAGGATAAAGGCAATCGAAAAAAATTTTCCAGGTTTGGTGGGAGAAAACAACATGCGTACTTTTCCTTAAAAACAAGAAGTCTCTTTGGAATTTAGGTTGGCAGCACCCCACGTTTAACGCCCAGCCCGTAGGTCGGGATTAATCCCGACCTACGGGCTG